>CAZLBO010000173.1:0-5668 GCA_964557725.1 uncultured Bifidobacteriales bacterium
CAGGATCAAACTCTCCATAAAATTTATGAATACTTGATTCTTGCTTTATTTTCTTGAAATTTTAAATCAAAATCATGTCAAAACATGTTCTGATTCTGTCACTGGTTATCGAATTAACAATAACACGGGTCCGCTTCTTATTATTTAAAAGCTATCTAAATATCAAAAATCAACCGGAAACTCAAAGGTTCCTTTGCTTAAACAAAAGTTTTAAAGCGTGGCAAGTATAGTTTTATTTGCTTTTCTTTCCAAGGATTTGTGTTCTATTTTGCAAAACTTTTCGATTTATTTTTAATGAAACTTAAAATAAACCATAAAAACTAAACCCTTTTACACTTTTAGGCTTTTCTCTAAAATTAAAAAGCGATTTCGCTCACTATAATCCTTTTTTAGCACACTCGCTTTCCAATCCATTTCCGCTGCTTGAGCCATTAAGTCTTCCCCTTGAGAGGCTCCTATTTCTAACAACAAGAAACCCCCTTCTTCCAAGCGCTCAAAAGACTCCTTCATTAATCGTATCGGGTATTCTAGCCCCGTTTCTCCCCCGTACAAGGCAAGTTCCGGATCCCAATTCTTTACTTCTGGCTGTAACCCCTCTTTTTCGCTCCTTCCTACATAGGGAGGGTTTGAAACAATCACATGCCACTTCTTTTCTGTGGGGAAAGGAGAAAATGTATCCCCTAAATAAATATCTTCTTCTATCTCTAATCCCAAATTCTCACCATTCTCAATCGCACAATCCAAGGCTTCTTGCGAAATCTCAACGCCCTCAACCTTTAAGTCTTCTTTTTCTTTTTTTAAGGAGAGAATTATTGCCCCAGAACCCACACCAACCTCTAGCACTTTTACCTTTTGTTCTTCTGGTAACCGACGAGATAAAGTTTCTGTTTTCTGCAAAACAAAATCAACAAGTAGCTCCGTTTCTCCCCTAGGGATTAACACCCGCTTATCCACATTTATCACAATCTTTCGGAAATGCACTTTGCCCAAAATATGCTGAAGAGGCTCTCTCTCTCCTCTTCTCTTTACAAAAGCTCGACAACGATTGAGTTCTTCTTCTTTTAGTGGCCTGTCATAATTGAGATAAAGCTCAATCCTGTCCAACCCCAAGACGTCCCCAATCAAAAGCTGAGCATCTAGACGAGCGTTTTCTATGTTTTTTGCGGTAAAAAAATCTGTCGTTTTGTTAAGGATGTCTAACAAACTCGGCATGTTAGCCATTGTGTTCTAACTCTTCTAATTTATTTGTCATTTCTTCTACTCCCAACGCTTCAATCACTTCATTTAAGTCGCCCTTCATGACTCCATCTAAATTATAGAGCGTCAGGTTAATTCGGTGATCCGTTACACGTCCCTGAGGATAGTTATATGTTCTTATTTTGCCTGAACGATCCCCTGTCCCCACTTGAGACTTTCTTTGGCTGGAGCGTTCTTTTTCTACGGCCGCAATTTCTAAATCCAATAAGCGTGACTTTAACACCTTCATGGCTTTGTTTTTGTTTTTTAATTGAGACTTTTCATCTTGGCAAGTCACTATCATACTTGTAGGCAAGTGAGTAATTCGCACGGCTGAATCCGTCGTGTTTACACTCTGCCCTCCATGACCAGAAGAGCGATAAACATCTATACGAATATCTTCGTCTCTTACATCTATATCCACGTCTTCGGCTTCTGGCATCACAGCCACTGTAGATGCTGAGGTGTGTACTCTTCCCTGTGATTCCGTAGAAGGAACCCGCTGCACCCGATGTGTTCCGGACTCATGCTTAAGAACACCATAACATTCATCACCACTTATCTCTACAATAATTTCTTTAAAGCCACCCATAGTCCCTTCGGCACTACTCATCACTTTAAACCCCCAACCTTTGGACTCCACAAAGGCACGGTACATTTTAAAAAGATCTGCACAAAACAAACTCGCTTCGTCTCCGCCTGTACCTGCTCGAATTTCAAGTAGTACATTCTTCAAATCATTGGGGTCTTTAGGGATCAACAGAAACTTTAGTTCCTCACCCATCACATTAATTGCTTCATTGAGCGGTTTGATTTCTCCCTTAGCAGCCTTTTGTAATTCAGGATCAGAAGCATCCTTCGAAGCCTCTGACCATTCCCTTAATTCTTCCTGTAAATCAATGTATTCGCGGGACTTTTCAACGACTTTAATCAAGCTTTTATGCAGGCTGCCCAACTCTTTAAACTTTACCCTGTCAGACACCACATCAGGTAAAGAAAGCTGTGCTTCCAATTCTTCAAATCGTTCGATGGCTTTTTTAGCCTGTTCTAACAAATCCATAAAGTCCTTAAAGGGTCAAGCCAAAACTTACCCATAGATAGTAAAAGGTAGAACCCACCACTCAGAAGAGAGTGGTTACGAGGCGATGGCTATTTCTTTGTCTTTTTGTCTTCTGGCTTTGCTCGACGCGTTTTTCTTTTGGCGCCAACAATTGTTGAATAGCGCTTCTTAAACTTATCAACACGGCCAGCAGTATCAATAAAGATCTTCTCACCCGTATAAAAAGGATGTGAATCCGCTGATACTTCCACTTTGACAAGTGGATATGTGTTTCCATCTTCCCATTCGATAGTTTCATCGGTACGGATAGTGGATTTAGTCAAAAACTTTGTGCCAGCAGAAACGTCTTCAAAGACAACTGGCTGATATTTAGGATGAATTCCCTCTTTCATGATCATTCCTTGTAATTCGAATTTTGTGATACGGCAAGGTAATCATTCTCCATAAATATTCCAAGCTTCTTCCTTGTCTTATTTCAAAACAAGTGCTTTTCCTCAAAAAACTCTATTTATAGCCCAATTTAGATGCCTTTTTACTTTTTTTTTACTTTCCATTTCAGTTTTATATTTGGATTCTCAGTGAGAAGACTTTTAATCATCGCAAGTCTTGCCCTTATCACTATCGGTTGCGAAAGGCTATTGTCCACAAAAAAAGGCCACCTTAAACCCCTTGCTCAATTTAAAGGGTTAACCATTCAAAAAAATGACTCCATTATCTCGGGAGAGAAATGGCAAGGCTTTGTCAACCCCAAAATAGCTGTTGTATGGCAAATGGTCGGCGGCCCTTTAAATCAATATGCTATTACAAATGAAGGTTCTGTAAATGTCAAAGCTCCTTTTAATTTTCAAGGGACATTAATGAACCCTCTTCCCAATCAAATGATTAACTCCAAACAACCTGCGATTGGAAGCATATGGCTGTATAACGATGGAAACAATAACGGAAAGCTGGACAACCTTTACCACCCCGATCACCTCAAACGAATTCACAAACAAGACAGCCTCCATTCCGATTTTAATAATCTGTATGCATCCTACATGCAAACAATCAACTTTCGTTCTCAAAAGACCAACACCACAGAATCTTTTTATTTAGATACTGCCGGAGTCATTTATTTAAAAAATGCCGGAAAATATAGACCCTATTTTGACCCCAAGCAATGGGGGCTTCCTCCCCAAATATCAAGAGAGTTATTGTTAGAAAGAAGGTACTTCTTAACTGCACCCAATAAATGGGAACGGTTTTTTAACAGCCGCCATCGGTTTACTTTAGAAATGCGACACGATGAAAAAAAAATAGACGAACAATACAGTCAATTTAACCTCTACTATAAACGACGAATCTTTCCTATGGAAAATGCACAAGCCGAATTTGAAAAAGCCACCATCAAACTTATTTTACAGAAGCTCAATTTAGATCAATACGCATACACGACTTACCTTACGAGCAATAAAAAGAAATGGCTGGATCATCCTTTTCAATACCGAAAAAGAGGAGACTGGGTGATTGGAAGAAGCACAAACTACCACGTCACTTACTTTGGAACACAGCAAGAAATAAAAAACCTTTTCGAGGCAGAAAAATCAAGTGCCTTTGAATTTAGTAACCTTTCAAAAGTACATCTGGGTTATAATTTTTTGTATTGTGATGATCAATACAAATGCCGCCTCTTAGAAGATGAAGAAATTCACGTTCTTATTGGCCCTAACTTCAACTACTTCCAACCCAAAGAAGCAGCTGTCCCCATAAAGCCTTCCCCCTTCCCTCAAATCGACACTTCTGCGGTTGACACCTCACTCTACGAAGGAGTTTATGAACTCTCCACGTATCTCGAAATCAAAATGATTAAAAGAGGGAGAAGCTACTGGATGAAGTTTCCTGATAGAAGCTATTATCAATTACTTCCTGTTAAGGAGGGGCTCTATTATTCGCCCATTTACGGCACTCAAGTTTCCTTTATAAAAAATGACAGTAGCCACTTGGTCACAAAAATAATTGTCTATGATAAAGAACTCAAAAACCCTGCAAAACGGTTAGAAACACAAATCGATGCCCTAGCAAATAATAAAATCGACTCCTTAGAAAGTCGTTCTTTAGTTAAGGCTAAAAGCAATTCACTCACAAATAATTTAGGGACTTATATTTTGGGTAACGACACTCTTTATTTAACAAAAACAAAAACGAATCAATTAGAGGTTACCCTTCCTGAACTAAACACCTTTTTAGTTTATCAAGAAAATAGCCGTTACTCTAACCCTGAACTTGAGTTTTGGTTTGAGCTAAAAAAAGATTCCACAAATTATTATCTCACCTTAAATAAAGACTCCCAAACACAACAGTTTCAAAAGTTAAACTAGCTTCTGGACGAACCACTAATATGTCACTACCCTCCTTTAAAAAAAACCCAGAAACAGACATTAGCTTTAATGAGCTCTTTCGAGTTCATGGTGACATGGTTTACCGAGTTTGTCTTCGCTATACAGGTAAGGAGCTGGATGCAAAGGATTTAGCACAAGAAGTTTTTATAAGGGTCTACCAAAAAAAGAAGTCCTTTACTGGTAGTTCCTCTTGGTTAACATGGATTTATCGAGTTGCCGTTAATGTTTGCATTGATCATCTCAGGGTAGTTAACCGAAGAAAGCGAATCATGAATGATTCCAAAAAACAGATGGCACTCAAAAGTATTTGTTATCCAACGGAGCCTTGTATTGCCGAACAAACACTAGCTAAAATTTTTGAGGAAGTGGATGAAAAGACCCAAAGCCTACTTTTTATGATTTATGGCGAAGGGCTTACCCATAGTGAAGCCGCTAAACTATTAGACGTATCAAGAGCAGCTATTAGTCTCAAATTAAAACGATTTAAAGAAGGAATGGAAGTCCGATTCAATAGAAAAAAGGATGAAAAAAAATAAATGATATTAATAAGTAACCATTTGAGCCTTCGAGTCGTCAAAAGGGAAAAGAAAATGAGGAATCCAAGTGCCTAAAAATAAGCCCTTTTCAGAATTAAAGGTAGAAATGTACCTCGCAGGTGAACTAGCACCTGATGAGAAACTAACATTTGAAAAAGAAATAAGTGCGAACAAAGCCCTTCACGAGTACATTCAATGCTCTCGTTTACAAACAAACCCCCTTACCATTAATGAGTTTTATCAAAAATGGGGAGTTGAAGAATTGGAATCTGCTCAAAAAAATGGAGAAGAGTTTGAGAAATGTGTAAAAGAGCTTAATTGGCCCTCTCCTAAACCCTCTCCCCTTGAACAACTCACCACTTATACCATGAACCTAAAAAGCTGGTTTTTGGGAAAAAATTCTAGAATTGCTTTTGGAAGCCTTGCCCTCGCCCTTCTATTATTTTCCTTATACATCC
>CAZLBO010000174.1:0-5624 GCA_964557725.1 uncultured Bifidobacteriales bacterium
CATTTTCACTACACTCTTTTTCCTTCGGTTATTATAGCCATGTTTGCAGGAATCTATTATTGGTATCCCAAAGCGACAGGAAGAATGTACAATGAGCTTTTAGGCAAAATTCACTTTTGGGGAACGGTTATCTTCTTCAATGTTATCTTTATTCCCCAATTTTTAATGGGAGCGCAGGGGCATCATCGAAGAATTGCGAACCCTATGGAGTTTGAACAATTAAGAGATTTAGCTCCTTTACAGGTGATCTCTTCTATCGGGCTTTTTGCAATGTTAGCTTTTCAATTGCCATTTATATACAACTTTTTTGTGTCCTATTTTCGTGGAAAACCAGCGGGAAATAACCCTTGGAACGCAACCACTTTAGAGTGGAATTGTCCTTCTCCTCCTCCTCATGGAAACTTTACAGAAGAACAAGAGGTTTTCTGTGGGCCGTATGAGTACAGTGTGCCTGGGGCAAGCAAGGACTATAACGAACAATTTAAATCTAATCATTAATTAATTTCTGAGGTAACCGATTGTCTACAGCAACAGCTAGTGTACGAATGCCTTCTACGGGCATCACAAATGCCCGCCTAGGGGTTTGGTGGTTTATGGGGGGAGAGCTTCTCATATTTGGAGGGCTTCTGGCCTGTTATGTTTTAATGCGACTGCGACACCCTGAATGGGCGGAGCATGCAGAACACACGATAGGCTATATTGGTTTTGGAAATACTCTTGTATTACTTACCAGTAGTTTAACCATTGTTTCTGCTTTTAAAGCCGCAGATAATGGACAATTTAAAAAATCAGCAAACTTATGTTGGGTCACTGTTGGGCTGGGTGTTTTATTTTTAGCGGTAAAAAGTTTTGAGTACTCCCATGAAATCCATGCTGGTTTTACTCCTACGACTAACTTATTCTGGTCTTTCTATTTTCTCATGACGGGGCTTCATGCCTTACATATTATTGGCGGACTGATTGCCATAGGTATTATTGCTAAGGGAGTCGCAAAGGGAAGGAACCCGCAAAGAGTTGAGTTGGTTGGTTTGTATTGGCATTTGGTTGATATCATATGGATTTTTCTGTTTCCTTTAGTTTATGTAGCATCTTAAGAAGGGCAATATTATGAGTGAAGAAAATCATCACGGAAATTATGTTACTCTTTGGTTGATACTAATGGGATTATTATTTGCTGGCATGGGTGCCCAATTTATGGGCAACAAAATGATAGCTACTTGTTTCCTATTTGGAATTGCTTTTGTTAAAGCATACATTGTGGCAACACGTTACATGCACCTAAAGTTTGAACCTTTTTTTGTAAGGTTAATCTTTCTTTGTGGATTTGTGGCTATCGGCACTTTAATTGTTGGGCTAATTCCTGATATCGTTTACGTTTTTGGAGGATAGGGCTTGTCTACTCAAGTGATCAATCCAGTTAGAAATTCAAAGGCACTTTCTAATGGTAAAATTGGAATGGGCTTTTTTATTGGTACAGAAATGATGTTATTCATGGGATTCATCAGTACCTTTTTAGTGATTAAGGCTAATGCACTTACAAGTTGGCCACCTATTAATCAGCCTCGCCTGCCACTAGGGGTTACGGCTATCAATACAATTATACTTTTGATTTCGGGAGTGACGTGCTTTTTAGCCGTTCGTTCTGCTCAGGCAGAAAAGAATAAAAGTTTTAAGTATTTAGTGGTTAGTTTGTTTTTAGGCTTGATCTTTCTTGGTGTTCAGGGTTGGGAATGGATTCAATTATTAAGGCATGGCTTGACACTAACTTCTAGCTTGTACGGAGGAACTTTTTACACCTTGATAGGTCTCCATGCCTTTCATGTTTTATTGGCGCTTATCGCTTTAGCACGAGTGACTTTTAAAAGTAAAAAAGGGGCTTACTTACAAAATGCCAATGGGCTAGAAATGCTTTTTATGTATTGGAGTTTTGTTGTGGTGATTTGGCCAGTTCTCTATGGTTTGGTTTACCTTTATTGAGGTTACAAGTGACTCGGATTCTTTTTCTTATGGCCACATTGACTCAAAGTTTATGGGCTTGTCCTGTTTGTTCGGCCAATGATGAAAAAACCTTAACAGCCTACTTATTGACTACAGCCCTGATGATTTTTGTCCCCCTTACTTTTTTAGGGGTTTTTGGTTGGTGGATCTACCGCTCTCTTAAGTCACAAGCACAATAGCGCAATAAAGAGAAAAAGGGAAAATACAAAAGGATGTGACAAAATTATTTATTGTCACAATGTTATCTATTGAATAACCTTTTGAGATATATTTATTTCTTTACTTTGAACATTCAATAAATAAACCCCTGCGGAAGAGGGGCTATTTAATGAAATAGACTGTGTATTTTTATGATTTTGTGAATAGATATTCTTTCCTGCAATATCTGTAACTGTAATGGTATAGTCACTTTTATGGGGGAGGTTGATCAACCATTGGTTTGATTTTTGGTTGATGATAAACTCCTTGTTTGTCAGCTTTGTTTTAATGGATACAGGAACTTTGCATAGGGCTTGATCGTCTTTTGTTCTTATTTCGGTGTACTCTTGATAAGTGCTGTCTGGACAACCTGCGATGACAGGGTAAGAGGGGTTTTCTTTATTGAGAATGAGCGTTAAGGAATCTACAATCGCTTTGTTTTGTGCAGCGATATTATTTTCGCCGCCAGGGTCAGTTTGATAGTCATAAAGCTCTACTTTAGGACCTACAATTAATCGATAGCGATCTGTTCGCATTGAAGTATTGTTCCAATAGGAGAAAGCGGCACTTTTTCCTGGGGCGTTAGGGCTTCTGAGGAGGTGTGCAAAACTAGAGCCATCAACCGTGGCTGGGGGAGTGAGGCCTGCTAATTCAGCAAGGGTAGGGTAGATATCAATGGCTTCTACAACCCCATTGGCCACTCCTTTTTTATGATTAGGGGCACTAATGATTAAGGGGCTATGCACTCCCCATTCTAGAGAAGTGTGCTTCCCCCAAAAGGTATTTTCCCCTAAATGCCATCCATGATCCCCCCAGAGAGCGACAATGGTATTTTCTCTTAAGCCTAAACTGTCTAGTGCATTTAGAACTTTGCCGATTTGTGCGTCTACATAACTTGCACAAGCATAATAACCATGGAGACGCAGGCGTTCTAGGGCTTCTCCAGTCAGGCCATAACTGTCGTAGCGTTTGATTTCGCCACTTTGGGTGGCATTGGTATTATTAGGCATTGTTCCATAAGGTGTGAGGTTAAGTGAGTCACGATCATAAAGATCCCAATATTTTTTGGGGGCATTAAAAGGGAGGTGGGGTTTAAAAAAGCCAACAGCTAAAAAGAAGGTGCTGTCTTTGAGCTCCTTTAATTTTTGAACGGCATCTTTTGCAATCAGTCCATCGGGGTACCCTGTATCGGGAACATCTGCCCATTCGGCAACATAAGTGGGATCCGCCTTATTGCTTCCTTCCCTACTTTTTCCACCTGCATAGGCAAAAAAGGATCCCCATCCATAAGTCCAAGAGCCATAAGTGAGTCCAATTTGATCCCAGCTTCGTGGCATCTCTAAGTCTCCTGCCCCTGTTCCATTATATTTATAATTTAGTCCATCTGGCGTATGTCCAATTTTTCCTATCCCTATGGTTTTATATCCCGATTGTTTAAAGAGATGGGGAAAGGACTCGGGGGAAGGGAGGTTCTTCATCTTCCTACCGATGACATTATTATCTGTAGTATTCGTTCGTCGGCCGGTAAGTAGTCCATAGCGAGAAGCACCACAAGTTGCTGTTTGTGTGTATTGTCTTTTAAAGCGAACCCCCTGATTGGCGAGACGATCGATATTAGGAGTAAGCATTTGATCTTTTTCTAGCGGTGATCGAAGATCATCGACCATGATAAATAAAACGTTGTACTTTTTTGTTTGTGCTAAGAGAGAGGTAGAGGCTAATCCAATAAACAAAAGTGTTTTAAGTGTACTATTTAGCATTTTATCGTCCTTTTCTAATGATCAACTAGTAAGGAAGATATTACAAACAGGCTATTTCAGCAAGGAGAAAGCCTGTTTGTGAAAAATATGTTAACGATTTTTATTTAGCTACTTTGACTTCTTTTACAAAAATCATTTTTACGCCATCTTGTTCTTTTATTTTTCCTGTGACAGAAACGACTTGGCCGCCATATTGAGCAAGTTGTGCGTTGGCTGATTTGTGATCATTTCCAGAAGCAATGTAAAGCTGTCCGTCTTTGGTTTTTATACCTACAGGTAAGCCTTTTTTGATACACTTTTGAGCACATTTTGCGTGGTCTTTTCCTTGACCATTATCTGGGTGAGAAATATAACAGGTAAGATCCATAACTTCACCCGTGATAGTTGTCGCTTTGTCGCTTTTTGTCGCCCCATGATCATGATTTTTATGGTCATGTCCTTTTTCAGAAGCCCATAAGGAAACAAAGCCTGCTAGTAAAACAAGTGTGATTATTTTTTTCATTTATTACTCCATTTTCATTTATAATTTTATTTTCTATAACATACAAAGACAGAAACAAAAGTAAACGCCCTTTACTCTTTACCAATCGTCGTCGTCATCATCTTGGGCTTCTAGTGCTGCTGCTAACAGCTTTTGCTTTTCGTCCTCAAGTTTATTGACTTCTGTGATGTATTCATCTGTTTTAGGGGTTTTAGAAGCAAAAAAATCAAGTAACTCCTGGTTTTTATCTTCATCAAAGGTGAGCTTCATATGCTTAGCGACACGGCCTTTATAGCCCCAGCCCTTCATGACTGCTTCAGTGAGTTCAAATGAATCCTTGGGTGCGTAGAACTGCATTTCAGCAGAGTAAAAAGCTAGGCTTTCTTTGAGATCTACACAATCGGGAGCAGAGACTTCATTTTTACTTTCCATCCAATTGCGCATATGCCTTTTTCTGGCATCCATGTATTTGTCGATTCGCATGTGGCCAATAATTAAATATTTTCCATGACTTTCTTCAGAAGTTCCCTGATAGGATGTTCCAAAAAACAAATAGCGTTTTCTATTTTTATAAGTAGAATTGCACAATTGTGAATTTGCATTTCCAATAAAGTTATAGGTACCCGTAGAGTAATTGGGTTCTGATTGAAACCCCTTGCCAAGTTCATCGAGTACATCTCTTACGGGCATTGCGGTAGAAGTTGCAGTGTTTAGATAAACAAGTACTCCTTCATTTTTTCCACGAAAATCTTGCCATTTGCTTAGGTTAATCATTTTTTGAGGCATAAAAAATCCTTTCTCACACGTATTATTAAGTTTTGGCATATAAACTGGAGGCATGGCACAATCGAAGACCAAAGTAAGGCCTCCACAGCCGTAACATTTAATATAAAGAAAAATAAACAATATCCAAGTTTTGCTTTTCCGAAATGAAAATAGTTGAGAAAAGTGACTTATATTCCTTGTTTCGAAGGAATAGTGTAAAAATGGGAACGCTTCTTAGAAAAGTCTTTTCTAAATTTTAAAAAGTTTTGGTTATAACCAAAACTTTTGGCTATATTGGAATAAGTTTCGGTTATAACCAAAAGAAGGAAGTTGTGAGATTATGATTAAACGACCAGAATACATTGAAAGATAGTGCATAATTTTGTCTGTAAATTCAGTGGCTCATAAATTCATATTCTTAT
>CAZLBO010000175.1:0-5559 GCA_964557725.1 uncultured Bifidobacteriales bacterium
ACATATGAGTCAACTCTACATCAGGGTATTGTTTAGCTACTTCTGTTACCACTTCTCGCCATAAAACCATAGTGGTTAATACATTTGCTTTATCAATAGAACAAACTTTTTTGCTTCTCAACTGAGCAGCCTGAAAGCCCTTATGTGCAATCCGTTCAATTTCTCCACGGGTGTATACCATAGTATCAAACGCTTTTTCAGAAGCACCCTCACCCTCTCGGCCTTTAGGCGAACCAAAATAAATTCCTCCTGTTAGCTCTCTGACACAAAGAATATCAAAACCCTCACCTACAATATCTGCACGAAGAGGACAAGCAGAAGCTAAAGCAGGAAATATTTTAGCGGGTCTTAAATTACAGAATAATTTAAAATGCTTTCTCAAAGGCAAAAGTGCTGCCCGTTCTGGCTGTTGTTCAGGGGGTAAATGCTCCCATTTAGGGCCTCCTACAGAACCAAAAAGTACAGCATCACTCTCTTCACAAGTTTTTAAGGTACTGGCAGGCAAAGCCTCCCCTTTATTATCAATGGCAATACCGCCAACATCTGCTTGAGTATAGTTCAATTGAAAATTAAATTTTTTAGCCGTAGCCGTTAATATTTTTTCGGCTACTGACATTACTTCTGGGCCTATTCCATCCCCTGCTAATATTGCTATTTTATAATTTGACATAATTCCTATAAGATTAATTTTTGTACTTGTTTAAACTCAGGAGTCCCCGCCGTTTCTAGCCACTCAAAGAGTACGGATTCAACGGTTCCTAAAGAAACTCCCTGCTTTTCCATTTTTTTTAAGGCTACTTCCCTATCTAATACTTTTCGAGAGGAAATAGCATCGACCACTACGGTCATCCAGCCATCAAAATTTGCCAGTAAATCCAACACTGTTTGTTGAACACAAACATGGGTTTCTAACCCTGCAATAACGATATGCTTTTTGTTTAACTTTTTTAAACGAAGAAAAAACTCTTTGTTCCCCATCGCACTAAAGGATAACTTGCTAAATTGCTCGGCTTTGCCCTCACATTTTTCCATAATTTCAGAAACAGTCCCTCCTAATTTCTCGGGGTATTGTTCCGTAATCAAAATAGGGATATCCAGCAAGCGAGCAGCTCCACAAAGGAGAGAGCTATTTTTAATCACTCTTTCTATTTCATTCACCACTGTCCTAAAGCGTTCCTGAACATCAATGATCACTAAAACAGTATCGTGAGCAGGTAATAACGTTTGACTTCTTTTAGGAGAGGAGTGATACAAAAGTGTCGTCCTGTGTTTTTATTCTGTAATACAACATCTACAAGGCTTGAATGCATACCCAAGCCCTGTAGTTTCGAGTTTATTTCGAGTCAATCCACTTCATATTCTTACGAAGTTTTTTGCCTATTTTTTCGACAGGATGCATAGCTCCCTCTTTTTCCATTTTACGGAAGTTTTTACCACCGCTTTTTAATTCTGTAACAAATTCTTTTGCAAACTTGCCATTTTGAATTTCTTTAAGAATCTTTTTCATTTCTCTTTTGGTTTTGTCTGTAATCACACGAGGCCCACGAGTCAAATCACCGTATTCCGCAGTGTTAGACACGGAATAGCGCATATAACTGATTCCCCCTTGGTACAGCAAATCAACAATGAGTTTAACCTCATGCATACATTCGAAATAAGCCAAAGTTTCAGGATAACCCGCTTCGGTCAACGTTTCAAAGCCCGCTTGAATCAAACGACTCAAACCACCGCAAAGAACCGCTTGTTCACCAAACAAATCTGTTTCTGTTTCATCTTTAAAGGTCGTTTGATAAGCACCTGCTCTTAAACCACCCACGCCTCTTACATGCGCCAAAGCTAATTTCTTAGCTTTTTTAGAAGCATCTTGATAAACGCTAAACAAACAAGGAACGCCTCCGCCCTTTTCAAACTCACTTCGAACCAAATGTCCAGGCCCTTTTGGAGCACTCATGATCACATCAACATCCTTAGGTGGCTTGATCATGCCAAAATGGATATTAAAACCATGGGAAAAAACCAATGTCTTTCCTTTTGTGAGATGGGGCTCAATATCTGATTTATAAATATCAGCTTGAACTTCATCCGGCAATAAAATTTGGATAATATCCGCTTTTTCAGCCGCTTCTGCCGCAGACATGGGCTTAAAGCCATGTTTAACCGCTAATTTGTAATTTTCAGAACCCTTGCGCTGGCCAATGATGACATTAACACCACTATCCCTTAAATTTTGCGCCTGAGCGTGTCCTTGAGAACCATAACCGATGACCGCAATGGTCTTTCCTTTAAAGGGAGCCATCGTCCCATCTTTGGATGTATAAACTTTTGCCATTATTTTCCTTTCGAATATCTTTATAAATTGGTAAATCTAACTATTTTATTCCCAGTTCCCCAAAGTTAAAGGACTTTGCACCATGTTAGATCAATTAAGTGAAAAATTAGAGACCGCTTTTAAGAAAATTAGAGGTCAAGGCCAGATAACAGAAGACAATATAGGAGAGTCTCTACGTGAAATCCGTGTGGCCTTTCTCTCCGCTGACGTAAATTATAAAGTCACCAAAGATTTTATCAAGCGAGTAAAGGAGCGCGCTATTGGAGAAAAAGTCTTTAATGCCGTCTCTCCAGGACAATTGCTGGTTAAAATCACCCATGATGAAATCGTGCGTTTACTCGGTAGTGAGTCCGCAGAACCCAATTATCAAGGGGCGCCCTTTCAAATTTTAGTGATGGGATTACAAGGCTCAGGTAAAACTACGTTTTGCGGAAAACTGGCCCTCTATCTTCGTTCCAAAAAGAAAAAGAAGCCTTTGTTGGTTGCTGTGGATGTTTATCGCCCTGCGGCAGTGGATCAATTGCAGACTTTAGGCAAGTCTCTCAACATCCCTGTTTACGATGAAGGCCAAGGCAACCCCCTTGAAATCGTCAAAAACGCCAAAAAATACGCGCAAGCAAATGATATTGACACGGTTATATACGATACAGCAGGAAGACTCCAAATGGATGATGGGCTCATGAAAGAGCTTGAGGACATTATTCAAATCACTAAACCGCAAGAAAAGTTTTTTGTGGCCGATGCCATGACAGGGCAAGATGCCGTTAATATTGCCTCTGAATTTAATGAACGCCTCAACATCTCAGGAGTCATCCTCTCTAAGTTAGACGGTGATACAAGAGGCGGAGCGGCCATGAGTATCCGTCAAGTGACAGGAAAACCCCTTGTTTATATAGGAACGGGAGAAAAACTAGACGCTCTAGAGCTCTTTCATCCTGCCCGTATGGCCTCACGAATTTTGGGAATGGGTGATGTGGTCTCTTTGGTCGAAAAAGCCCAAGAAGTCATTGATGAAAAAGAAGCCAAAATACTTCAGAAAAAGATGATGACCAATAAGTTTGACCTCAATGATTTTTTAAATCAATTGAAACAAATCAAAAAAATGGGCTCTATTGCGGATTTAATGGGTATGATTCCCGGTATGTCTAAATTAAAGAACGTTAATTTGGATGAAAAACAGTTTACCCATGTAGAAGCCGCCTTAAGCTCTATGACCATGTACGAACGCACTCACCCTCGGATTATTGATGGAGAAAGACGAAGAAGAATTGCTGCAGGGAGTGGCACCAGCCTACAACAGGTCAATCAGGTACTCAAACAATTTTCTCAAATGCAAAAAATGATGAAACAACTCACTAGTGCAGGCTCTGGTAAAGGACGACAAATGCGACAAATGCTCAAACAGCAGATGGGTGGTAAAGGCGGCGGTGGATTCCCAGGAATGGGATAAGCCTCCCCTATTCTTCAAAATCTATAAACACAATAAAAACAATAAATGTCTTTTTTACCTTTCTTTTTTGCAATAGTGACTTAAATTTGACTATGCAATTAAGCATTTAAACAAAATAAGGAAATAAGATGAATTTCAGAAAAAACAAGTTCAAACTCATGCTTGGCATCGTGCTCGGGTTTATTGGGTTATCAATGGGTCAAATCGATTTGGCAAATTGGAAGTACACACAACCCATGTTAATCAATACAAGCCCCAGTGGTGGCAACATCCCTGATTCAACAATCCTTACGGATTTCCCTTTACTCGTTCGATTAAATTCTAGTTCATTTGATTTTAGTCAAGCTTTAGTTGACGGAGGAGACATTCGTTTTTCTTCTTTAGATAGCACGACTATTTTCCCTTATGAAATTGAAAAATGGGATTCTGTTAGCGGCGAAGCTTCTATCTGGGTTAAAGTAGACACCATTCGTGGAGATACCTTTGCTCAAATCAACATGTATTGGGGTAACGATATCGCAGGAAACATGTCTGACGGAAAAGTTGTTTTTGATACGGCTCAAAGTTTTATCGGCGTTTGGCATTTAGCTGACCAAGCCAGTATTTCTATTGGTGCATACAAAGACGCTTCTGCTAACGCACTCCATGGTACAGGAACAAACGTGATTGCAGCTTCAACTGTAGCAGGTAACATCGGTACTGCACAATCTTTTAATGGAAACAATCAATTTATTTCTATTCCTGTCGATAGTGGAATGCATAATCCTGTTAACAACCTAACCATTTCAGGATGGGTTAATTACAATAGCCTTTCTGGAATTCAACGCTTTTTTAGCGCTGCTCGAGAAAAAACAATAGATGGATTTGGCTTAGGAAGTAATGCCAATAGAGCTCGTTTCACTACTTATGGTGTTAAAGATTATGATGCGACAATAGGACTAACTCAAAACAATTGGATTCACTACGCTGTAGTAATGGATACAAACAACAATGCTACCTTTTATCTTAATGGTGAGAAGAAAGTAACTATTAATGGTTCAGCCTCTGCAAACCACAATGCAGACGATGTCTATATGATTGGCGGAGTTACACAAAGTGCGCAAGGAACTTTAGAAGAAATGTTCAACGGCATCATTGATGAAGTAAGACTTTCTGGAACTTCACGTTCTACAAACTGGATCAAATTAAACTTTGAAAACCAAAAATCAAACCAAACAGTTATTTCCTTTTTACCTACTGGATGTACTGACACAAACAATGTTTTTGATACAAGCGCTGTTTCTATCAATGTGAATGAAACTGACTCAACAACGCTTACTGCTAACGGTAGTTGTGCCATTCAAAAAACATGGGTAAAAGTTACTACTACTGGCGATTCTTTAATTAATGCAGAAGATACTACTCTTAATTATCTTAGCCCAAGATTATCAGCTCAAGATACATTGACCTTCACATACAAAGTACTCTTCTTCAACGCTGTTGAAAAAGAAAAAGTATTTACAGTCATTGTAAAGGATACTATTCCTGACCCTATCGTTAGCCTTAATGCTCCTGGCACTTGGGATGGCGCTAGTTCTTTAAGACTTGCGGGTATCGTAGTGAATAAGCTTGCTTTAACAACTGATACGAACATGCCTCCAATCACTTACAAATGGACAAATGTAGGAATCGTTGTTGATATGATAAAAACAGATTCTTCTTTGACTATTAACAATCCTAGAACTAATGGTAACATTACACTTGGTTTTTGTGCTAGTAACGGTGGCGAAGAAGCTTGCCA
>CAZLBO010000176.1:0-5550 GCA_964557725.1 uncultured Bifidobacteriales bacterium
TCGGCCCATTGCAGCGCGTCGTTGCTCTCAAACCCGCCATCAAAGAGCAATTTGACAAAGATGTCAGCTCCCTCTCCAGTCTTACTGGGGAGTCTCTGCAGATCCTAAAAACCAAATATCTTGGAAAAAAAGGGGACATTTCCTCTCTTATGAGATCCATGGGAAGTCTTTCTGCAGAAGAACGACCTCAATTTGGAAAAAAGGTCAATGACCTTAGACAATATGCAGATCAAGCCATTGCTCAACTTCAAGAAAAATCAAAACAACTCGAAATAGAAAAATCATTTGCGTCTTCTCGGTTAGATCCAACTTTACCAGGGACATCTATTGCCAAAGGCTCTCTTCACCCACTTCAACAGGTGCGAGATGATATTATGGATTTTTTCAGCCGATTGGGGTTTGAAATAGCCCTAGGAAGAGAAGTCGAAACCGATTGGTATAATTTTGAGGCCTTAAATATTCCTCCTGAACACCCTGCAAGAGATATGCAAGACACATTTTATGTGGATGAAAAGGTAGTTTTAAGAACACAAACATCTAATGTGCAAATTCATATGATGGAAAATAAAAAGCCACCTCTTCGGCTTATTGCTCCGGGCCATGTTTACCGAGCAGATAGTGATGCCTCCCATGCCCCTATGTTTCAACAAGTAGAAGGGCTTGTGGTTGATAAGGATATTTCTTTTGCCGATTTAAAAGGCACTTTATTCCTCTGGGTAAAGCACATGTTTGGCAACAATGTTAAGCTTCGCTTTCGTCCCAGTTTTTTCCCCTTTACAGAGCCCTCTGCGGAAATGGATATTTCCTCCCCTTTTTCAAAAACGGGTTGGTTAGAAATTGGCGGCTGTGGTTCTGTAGACCCCAATGTCTTTAAAAAGGCAGGTATTGATCCTGAAGAATATACAGGATTTGCCTTTGGATTTGGTATTGATCGTATTGCCATGCTCAAGTATGGTATCCCAGAAATCGGATTGCTCACACAAAATGACAATCGATTTTTAAAACAATTTTAAGAGTCCCCTTATGTTAGTTAGTCTTAATTGGTTAAAAAAATATGTAGATGTAAAAGCATCTCCAGAAGAAATTTCAGAAACACTCACCTCCTTAGGAATCGAAGTCGAAGAATACACGACCCAAGGAGAGGGGATTAGTCAAGTTGTCATTGGTAAAATTCTCAAAAAAGAAGCACACCCCGATGCCGACAAACTCTCCCTTTGCCAAGTTACTGATGGGACAGATACCTTTCCTGTTGTTTGTGGAGCACCAAATGTTGCCGAAGGGCAAACCATTCTCTTTGCAAAAGTAGGAGCCCGACTCCCCGGCAATTTTAAAATCAAAAAATCTAAAATAAGAGGCTGTGAATCCCTTGGGATGATTTGTGCCGTCGATGAGCTTGGTTTAGGGCAAGATCACTCTGGTATTAAAGTTTTACCAGAGGGAACTCCTTTGGGAATCCCCTTTCAGGAAGTTCCTGATTTATGTGACACCATTTTTGATTTAAGCATTACTCCTAACCGCCCTGATGCCTTATGTCATGTAGGGGTGGCAAGAGAGCTTGCAGGACACTATGGATTAGAGCTTCAATTACCCAAAGGGATAAAAGCTCCCAAGTCCATAAATTCTACAGAAAAAAGCATTCAAGTAAATGTCGAATCTTCCCTAAATTGTTCTCTCTACACTGGTCGAATTATTCGCAATGTAAAAGTAGGGCCTAGCCCCCAATGGCTTGTGAATGCTCTTGAAAAAGTAGAACAAAAAAGTATTAATAATATTGTCGATATCACTAACTATGTATTATTAGAATACGGTCAACCTTCCCATGCTTTTGACATGGCACAATTAAAAGGAAACCAACTCAACATCCGTTTAGCCACTGACAAAGAAAAGATGACTTTACTCGATGGTAAAGAAGTTGAACTCAGTACAGAAGACTTAGTCATTGCCGATGTATCGACTCCCAAATGCCTTGCAGGTGTGATGGGAGGATTAGACTCTGGAGTCACCGATGCCACACAAGATATCTTTTTAGAAGTCGCTTACTTTAAGCCTCAAAGTGTACGAAAATCAGCTAAAACAAAGGGGCTTTCCACAGACTCCTCTTACCGTTTTGAACGAGGAGTAGACCCTTTAAATACAGAATGGATCAGTGCCTATTTGGTACAACAAATTGAAGAATTAACAGGGGGCCAAGCAGAAGATCAACTTCTTGTTTGCCGTTCAGAAAAACACCCTACCCAGCAGAGGATTGTCGAGCTTCGACTCCCTCGTATTCAAAAAGTATTAGGGCTTGAGCTAAGCCAGAAAAAAGTGATTCAACTTTTAGAAAAAATTGATTTAAAAACTATTAAAAAAGCTGATGATTGTTTAAGCATCAGTGTCCCAGGCTATCGAGTAGATATCGAACGAGAAATTGACCTGATTGAAGAAGTCGCTCGTCTCTTTAACTACAACAACATTCCCACTAAAATGCCCCTCTTTGAAATGGTAAGGGCTAACATCCCTGAATCCGAAGTTCTATTTAAAAAAATCAGGATGCACTTAGCTTCTGTTGGGTTGAATGAATGTTTAAACCTTAGGTTTCTTGCCAAAGAGGACTTAGACAACCTCGGTTGCCCTAAAGATTCTGAATACAAAAATACGGTCGACTTATTAAACCCCTTAAATTCAGAATGGCAAGTTTTACCCACCACTCTTTTACCTAACCTTTTAAAAGCAGTCAACCGCAATCAAAGAAATCAAGAAAAGAGTTGCCGATTTTTTGAAGGAGGCAAGGTCTTTTATAATCGCAAAGAATTGCGTTCGGACAAACATCCAGGAGTCGAAGAAGAACTAAAACTTTCTATCGTCCTTTCTGGCCCTTGGGAAGACTCTTCTTGGAACCCCAAAGGTCAAGTCGCCGACTTCTTTATTCTAAAAGGAATTTTTGAAAATCTATTTTCACTCCTCAATTTAGAAGTAAAGACTCATGTAGCAGAAACCTTTTATTTACACCCACGCGAAAACTTATCTATTTCTTATCAAGATAAGGTGATTGGATACTTTGGAACCCTTCACCCTCAAGTAGCTTCCCATTTTGGAATCAAAGGCAATTGTGTGGTTGGAGAAATATCTATTTCTGAAATTTTAAAAGCCAAAGCCCAAACAACTCAATTTAAACCCTTTGGAAAGTTTGGCTCCACGAGTCGTGAAATGAATATCCTAGTAGAGGAAGGAGTCACTCATGAACAAATTCTTACATGGATGCCTTTAGCTAAGGCCAAGAATTTAGAACAGGTTAAGCTCAATAGCATTTATCAAGGAAAAGAAATTGGCGAAGGAAAAAAAGCGATGCATTATAGCTTTATCTACCGCAATGCAGAAAAAACTTTAACGGATAAAGAAGTCAATAAAGTTCAAGAACGAATTGCCAAGACCTTATCGGAAATACCTGAAATTTCCTTTAAGTAACTTTACCCAATTATTTTCACTTATTTTCCGTGGGACTTGACAGTTGCCCCTTAGGAATTTTTATTAAGTTAATAGCAAGAAAAAAGGAATCAAAATGGAATTATCACAGTTTAGTCAACTAGAAAGTAAAGTTGAGTTAGCTCTTAAAGTTATCACCGAATTAAAAGGGGTTAACCAAAATCTAAAAGCTCAAAATGAAAACGTAGAATTAAAGGTTATGGAACTTGAAGAACAAAATCTTCAGTTGCAAGAAAAATTAAATGGGTTAGAAAGTTCCCTTTCTGAAAAATCAACGAATATGGCTGATGCAGGCGAACGTCTCCAAGGTCTCATTTCTAAGTTAGAAGAAGAAAACCTAGAAGCTATCCTCCAATAATGATATAGTCGTAAAAGGAGTTACTATGGAAAATATGTCACATTCTCACAAGGTATCCATTTGTGGAGAGAATTTCCATATTAAATCTGATGTTCCCTCAAGTGTCATCGCGGAAATTGCCAATTATGTCGATTCCAAAGTGAAGGAAATAGGGAACAACTCGATGAATGCTGATAAATTTAAAATAGCAATTTTAGCCGCAATGAATATTGCGGGGGATTACTTTGACTCAAAATCAAAGATAAGTGAATATGAGGAGCATTTGCTAGATGTAGAAGCTAAATCAAAGGGGTTATCAGATTCCTTAGATACAGCGACTAGCACATTATAAGAATTTAAACGTTTTTGCCCTGCCGTGCGGTATCTTTTAGCGGTTCGACCTTGATGCTCATCATTCAAAACGGTACTTCTGTTCGACTAGTTCATGCCTTTTAGGAGGAAGAACGAATCAAATGGGGTCTGTTATACGTTTCGACCGGAAGGCTCGAGACCCCGAGATCCGAACTTCGGCAGGGCTCCTCTTTTCTCTTACAAATCCCCCTAAAAGCTCCCTTTTTCAAATTAAAAAAGTAATTTAGAGAGAAAATCTTAATGGGGATTTTCTACCTTATGACAGGAATAATTTAAAATATGGGTGAACGAAAACCAGTGGAAACCTTTCTCAAAAATACAGCGATTGAAGTCGATAAGTACCTCGATCAGCATCTCCCTCCCGAGGAAAAAGGAGAAACCACGCTCGCTAAAGCCATGCGCTATTCCATATTTGCAGGGGGAAAAAGACTTCGACCGGCATTAGCTATTGCTGCTTTTCAAGGTTGTGGAGGCAAGGGACCAGAAATATACTTAGCGACTAGTGCCTTAGAAATGATACATACCTTCTCATTGATACATGATGATTTACCTTGTATGGACGATGATGATCTTCGGAGAGGACGCCCTACAAGCCATAAGGTATTTGGAGAAGCCACAGCTGTTTTAGCAGGGGATGCACTATGTATCCACGCTTTTCAATTACTCGCTCAAACACAAAACCATGCTTGTGTCGAAACTCTTGCTAAAGCTTTAGGAACCCACGGAATGTTAGGCGGACAAATAGAAGATATTGAAGCCGAAGGAAAAACGGTTGATTTGGAAAAAGTTAAATACATTCATACTCACAAAACAGGCGCCTTAATTGAGGCCTCTTTGCTTGTTGGCGCTCAACTTGCCAATGCAGATCAAAAAACATTAAACTCACTCTCTCAATTTGGCAAACACATTGGTTTAGCCTTTCAAATTGTCGATGATATTTTAGACTTAGAACAAACCACGGAAGAACTCGGAAAAGATGCAGGATCTGATGCTTCAAATTCTAAAGCAACTTACCCTGCGGTAATTGGTTTAGAAAAATCCAAAGAAATGGCAGAGGCTCTTAAAGTAAAAGCCAATGAAACCATCAAGGGGCTTTCAGCAGACTTCAGCATCCTTAAGGATCTTGCCTATTTCACCGTTAATCGAGTTAATTAGGAAAAAATGATGCTTGAAAATATTAATAGTCCTGCTGATATCCGTGAACTCTCTTTAAAAGAACTCAATGAACTTGCCACTGAAATGCGTGAAGTCATCATTAATCAAATTTCCAAAAAGGGGGGGCATTTTGCTTCGAACTTAGGAACGATTGAACTCACCCTTGCATTACATAAAGTTTATAACACTCCTGTGGATCGCCTGCTTTGGGATGTAGGGCA
>CAZLBO010000177.1:0-5531 GCA_964557725.1 uncultured Bifidobacteriales bacterium
ATTTCAAACAATCCCCCTTCCCTCCCTTTGGGGAAATAGGGGAGGAATGTATTTTTACAAAACAGAGTAGTTAAGTAGGGAAGAACAGTTTGAATAAAAAATCCAAAAAAAAGTCAGAAAAAATGTGGGACGGTCGGTTTGAAAGTGGGCTGGACAAGGACATGGAGCGGCTCTCGTATAGCCTCCATTATGACAAAGTCTTGTATCCCGAAGATATTGCAGGTTCAATTGCTCAAGCCCATGCACTGCAGGAGGCTGGGGTTCTCAGCAAACAAGAAGCAAACAAGATTACCCGTGGCCTTAAAAGCATCGAAATAGATTTGGATAAAGGGGTGGAGCTATTTAAAAGTTCTGATGAAGACATTCACATGGCTATCGAGCGGATTTTAACGGATCGATTAGGGGAATTGGGAAAGAAGCTGCATACAGGGAGAAGCCGAAATGACCAAGTAGCCACGGATTTTAGGCTTTATTTGAGAAATAAGACCGCTTTATTACAGCAGAGAATAAGAGATTTACAAAAAAGTGTGTATGAAAAAGCACTAGAGGCCGAGTGGTCGATGATGCCAGGATATACCCATTTACAACAGGGACAACCTATTTATACCGCACATTATTTTCTCGCTCTTTTTTGGGCGTTAGAACGTGATATCCAGCGGTTTGAAAACTTTATGATTACTTCGGGCAAATTGCCTTTAGGGTCGGGGGCTTTGGCTGGTTCTGGGTTTAAGTATAATCGGAAAAAGGTAGCTAAGGAATTGGGCTTTACGGGGATTACAGAAAATAGCATTGATGGAACAGCCCATCGGGATTTTGTCTTGGAATTTTTATCCACTACCGCCATTGTAGGAAATTTACTCAGTCGGTATGCCGAAGATTTTGTGATATGGAGTTCCGCTGAGTTTGGATTTATTACACTTCATGACAGCTTTTCTACAGGATCAAGCATGATGCCTCAAAAGAAAAACCCCGATTCTATGGAATTGATAAGAGGAAAGTCCGGGCGGTTATTAGGTAATTACACCTCTGTTTTTACCGCAGCCAAAGGGGCGCCACTGTGTTATAGTCGTGATTTACAAGAGGATAAGGAACCTGTATTTGACTCCGTCGAGACATTAGACACCTGTTTAGCCGTGATGGCAAAAGCCATTGCGAGCCTGACGTTAAATAAAGAGCGAATGGAAAAAAAGCTAGATCCAGGGCTATTAGCCACGGATTTAGCCGATTATTTAGTCAAAGCTAAGGTTCCCTTTAGAGAAGCACATCATATAGTGGGGAGCCTCGTGAAGCAAGCGGAACTCAATCACACCGATTTATTGCACTTACCCGACTCTTTTTGGAAGGATTTGCCTAAGGGATTAGAGATAAAAAAGAAATTGAGCTTTTTAGATTCCGTAGAAAATCGCTCCATTGAAGGGGGAACAGGGCGAGCTTCTGTTAAGAAACAACTGACTCAGGCCCAAAAACTATTGAAAAAGTCAGGTTTCAAGTTAGACAGTTAAAATGGCATTGGTTATCTTGAAAATAAACCTCAAAAGGTATTCTCAAAAATGAAATGGTTCTGGAAAGCAAAATCGGGCGTTGGTACCCAACATAAGGGTGATTTACCCGCTGATCTATGGGTGAAATGCCCTGGTTGTAAAGAAATTTTATACAAAAAAGAATTAGGGGGAAACCTCTCTGTTTGTAATTACTGTGATTTTCACTTCTCTGTTCCTGCTTACGAGTATATCGATATGTTATTGGATAAAGATTCCTTTACAGAGCATTTAGCAGACCTCGTCTCTAAAGACCCCTTAAAATTTGTA
This sequence comes from uncultured Bifidobacteriales bacterium, assembly GCA_964557725.1. Classification (GTDB taxonomy): domain Bacteria; phylum Fibrobacterota; class Fibrobacteria; order UBA11236; family JADFYW01; genus CAZLBO01. The sequence continues at coordinate 1,809 of CAZLBO010000177.1, forward strand.
GATAAAAAAAAGTATAAAGACCGATTAATTGATTATCAAAAGAAAACAGGTCTCAAGTCGGCTGTTGTTTGCGGAATAGGAAAACTCGGGGGAAGAGAAGTCTCGATTGGTGTCATGGATTTCCGCTTTGGTGGTGGTTCTATGGGGACTGTCGAAGGAGAAAAACTCGCTCAAGTTTTTATTAAAGCAAAAGAACAAGGGATACCCGCTATTGTTGTTTCAAAATCGGGGGGAGCTCGTATGCAAGAGGGAACGTTGTCTCTTATGCAAATGGCAAAAACTTCCGCTCGTATTGCAGCCTTAGAAAAAGTAGGAATTCCCTATCTTTCCCTATTGACTAATCCTACTACAGGTGGGGTTACTGCGAGTTTTGCGATGTTGGGAGATGTAAATATTGCCGAGCCTCAAGCTCTGATAGGGTTTGCAGGAACACGAGTGATTAAGGAAACAATTAGGCAGAGTTTACCCGATAATTTTCAAAAAGCTGAATATCTTTTAGACAAAGGTTTTTTAGATATGATAGTACATCGCAAAGAGCTAAGAGGGCGGATGATTACCCTCCTTAATCACCTGATGTATTCCAAAGAAAAAGACAAAAAAACAGCTTAAGTCTTTGCCCATTTAAAAATTAAAATATTTTTCTTGTGACATTTCAGCATTATAATGAGGCACTTGATTACCTCTATCATCGCAATGAGTTTGCCATTAAATTGGGTTTGGATAACATGGAGCGCTTTCTTAAAGAAAGAGTTCTCTCGGTGCAACAACTCTCCATGATTCACGTAGCAGGGACAAATGGTAAAGGCAGTGTCTGTTGGAATTTGAGTCAATGGTTAAGAGAACTAGGGTTTAAAAAAGTAGGCTTATTTACCTCGCCTCATTTGATTGATTTTAAAGAACGAATTCGTGTAGATGGTGTTTGTATATCAAATGAATGGGTACTCAATTGGATAAATAGTTGTCGTGATTTATTAGAAAAAATAGGCATGACTTATTTTGAATGTGTGACTGCCATGGCCTTTGAATATTTTGAAAATCAAAGTTGCGAGGTGGTGGTTTTAGAAACAGGGTTGGGAGGACGATTAGATGCAACTAATTGTATTACTCCTGTGGTGAGTGTGATAACCTCTGTTTCTTTAGATCATTGCTCCATTTTGGGAAACACCTTAGAAGCTATTTGGAAGGAGAAATTGGGGATTGTTAAACAAGAGGTTCCCCTTGTGGTTCAAGCCTCTTCGGAAGCAGAACAAAGCTGGGTAGAAGCTGCCGTAGAAAAAAAGAAGACAAAAGTGATTTATGTGAATGAAGTGAATCAAACCCTCCCTCGGCATTTTGGAACGGTCAAAAAGGGAGCGGCCCGAGACAACTTGCGGTTGTCGCTCAAAACACTAGAGGTGGTTTATCCCTTATTAAAAAAGACCAAATCCTCTGAATTACCAGATTTATCGGCTTGCTCCCTCCCGCGTCCCCCCTTTAGACAGCAGTTTTTTTCTCAAAAGGGGCTCCCTCGCTTATTGTTAGATGTTGCCCATAACAGAGAGAGTGTGCAGGCCCTCAGGGCAGTAAAAGAGAAGGAAGTGGCAGAAAAGAGTGTGGTTATTTTCTCTTTAATGGAAGATAAAGAGCTTGAGGTTATTCTCGAAGAAGTCGCGGCCATGGATTTAACAGAATTTTATTTTGTGGAGCTAAAAGTCCCTCGAGGGCTTAAATATAAGGATTTAAAGGCTTTGTATCCAGAGGGGAAGTGTCCGTGGAAAAAGCTAGAGCTTACTCATTTGGCCTTAGATCAGGTATTGAATCAGGATAAAGAGGCTTGTGTCATGGTTTTTGGCTCCTTTTACCTTTTGGGAGAAGCACTTCCCCTTTTAACTCCCTTTTACCCCGCTTTGGCAGAGGTCCTCTAAAAATAAATTTGAGGTTTTTTATTCTCCCGTGCATTACTTTCTTTTTTGAAGTAAAATAAAGGAGGCATGAAGACAAATCAACGAAAGTTTAAGCAAGGGCAGTTCTTATTACATCAGAATGAGAAGTCACGTCATATGTTTATTGTGAATACGGGCACCGTAAAAATTTACCGAAAAGACGGAGAACACATTACCTTTTCAGATGTGGTTAAATCGGGCGGTGTGGTAGGAGCCTTGTCGTTAATTGATGGTCTCCCCAGAAACTTTACTGCAGAATGCGAAACAGAAGTAGTGGCTACAGTGATTTCGGCAGAGGATTTTGATGTGGTGAATAAGGAAATATCCCCTTGGATACAAGCTCTTTCCCGAAGCTTAGCCCATCGTCTTAGGGCTTCTGTGAATAAGGTAGAAAGAAATGTGGATTCCTTTTTACGTTCGAGTATTATTTCACTACTTATCTATTACGCTTATTCAAAAGGTGTAGAATATGCCTACGTCAGAGAGGAACTGCTCAAAGAACTTGAAGAGGTTTTAAGAGCTCCCTATACCAAAATAAATGAACAGCTAGATCATCTAGTGTCGTTGGGGTATTTGGTCGAAAAAAAGGGTGTGGTTTTGATCAAGGACTTGGGGGTATTAGAACAACTCTCCCAAACTGTTTAATTTCCACAGCTACACAGCATCTTCTGCGTTGCAACCTTTCTCACGTGCGCTTGCACGCTTCGGGCGGTGGCGCCTGGAATCTACTGTGTATCTGTGGAAATTAGAGGGGTGTCTGTGTTTTTATTTTTTTTTATGGCTTAAGGTTTTGGGGAAAGTAACCGATAAGGATAAGGGGTGCTTGTGTACTCCGATCAGAGGAGAAGAAAGATGAAGATTGAAGATGTAGCGGGGCAACAGCAGGCGGTTCGGGTTGGAGGGGATCAAGGGCGTCCTTTGCAAGAGGAATTAAGTAAAGAAGTGTTGCAAAAGGGGCAAAAGAAGGATGTGGTGGAATTGAGCTCTAAGGCTCCTGTGGTGGAGCGGGAAAAAGAATTTAAGTCGGGCTCAGAGCAAGTCACAAGGCATCGGGAACAAGATGAGAAAAGTGAAGGGCATAAGGCCGATGTGAGCAAAAAAAGAGAGGCCACTGAGCAAGTTCAGGAAAGAGTTGAGCAAGGGCATGAGAAGAAAACGGTAGAAGTCGAGCGACGGAAAACGGAAGATGTCACTGTGGAGCGTGAGAAAGAACAAGAGAAAAGAGGCGAAAAAAACCTCGATTTATTGGCTTGAGAGGCTCTCATAGTCCATAAACTTTTTAGATTAGCTCTATGAATAATCTATTGGATTCCGTTAGTGTCCTTGTTTTAATTTTGATCTCTATTGGGGTTCATGAGTGTGGGCACGCATGGATGGCTTATCTTTTTGGGGATAATACAGCCAAGGATGAGGGGCGTGTGACTTTAAACCCCATTCCCCATGTGGATCCTACAGGATTACTTTTTATTGCAATTAATGTTTTTTCTAGTGTCGGACAGGGGTTGCTTGTCGGTTGGGGAAAGCCTGTACCCGTCGACCCCCGTTCTGTAAGAAACCCCTCTATCGGTTTGCCTATGATAGCCGCTGCAGGGCCTCTCGCCAATGTGGTTCAAATGGGGGTGGGTGGTCTTTTGTTTTATGGTTTTAAGTTGTGGATGCCTTTTGATAACGGCCCCATGAACCTAAAAGCTTTTGAGTTGATTGGGATATATATCAATATAAATCTTGGCCTAGCTCTATTTAATTTGATTCCTATTTGGCCTTTGGATGGTTCTAAAATTATCTCCTTTTTTATGTCGGA
>CAZLBO010000178.1:0-5480 GCA_964557725.1 uncultured Bifidobacteriales bacterium
AAGGCACCCCACTCACCACCTTGTAAATAAAAGCTTTCTCAATCGTTTTGCAAAGCCCTTGACCTTACTCAATACATGCCGTGGAGAGGTGATTGAAGAATCGGCCATTCTCGAAGCGAAAAGAAAAGGAAATATTCAACACTTGATTTTTGATGTCTTCCCCCATGAGCCCAAAATCAACCCTATATGGAGTCAGATTTGTGAGATAACCACTCCCCATATTGCAGGTCACTCCGTAGAAGGCAAGTTAAATGGAACCCATCAAATAGCACAATCTTTTGCAAATTTCATCAATCATTTAAACCTATCTTTTCCTCAGAAACCACAATCCGATCACAACAAAATTCAAATAAAAAAGTCCTCTCTATTTCATCAATTACACCACTGTGTCTCCCAAGCCTATGCTATTGAAGCGGACAGTACACGCTTAAAGAACATCCTTCAAGGAGTAGACTCTAAAAATACATTTGATCTTTTGCGAACCCATTACCCTACCCGTTTTGAATTCTCAAACTATGTTATTGAGAAAGCGGAAGTCCTTCCTAGTAAGGTCACAACAACACTCAAAGGTTTAGGGTTTCAGGTTTAGTAGCCATTCAACTACTTTACTTAATCTTTTTTTATACGAGAATACTTTTGTCGAGTCATTCCTGTAATCTTGGTAATAAAACCCCAATCAGACCCCTCTGCCAGCATCTTTGAGACCGTTTCTATTGTTTTATCCTGAACCCCTTTGGCAATCCCTTGTTCTAGACCTTGTTCTAGACCTTGTTCTAGACCTTGTTCTAGGCCTTGTTCTAAGCCCTGCTTTATTCCTGCATCGTATCTTTCTTTGTGAGGTTTACTAAGTATCATTTTTATTCGTTCCTCCGTTATTCCCAAAGCCCCAAGTTCCCTTTTAAATATAATATCTTCTTTTTTATCAAGGGACAGGTAAAATTCTACAAAATTATTAATAATTAGTGACTGCTTGGGGTTTTTGAGTTTGCCAGTTATAAATAAACGCATAATCTCTGCCTTCACTCGTGGCATTTCTTTAACAGTGTACCCCATTTTAGCCATCAAGGCCATCGCCATGGGGTTCTTTGTTTTAAGGTACTGCCTCCAATCAAGGTTTTTTAATTTCACTAATTCAAAGTCAAACCGAATGACTTGGCTTCCTAACGTATGAATTTCAAAGTAAGAGGGAATCGGCTTTATCCATTTTTGATCATCACTAAATAGTGCGATGGGCATGATAGGTTTTTCATGCTTAAGCCAAAGGTGACAATAATAATTGAACATACGTTGTGGAAATTCAGACTGCTTTTGACTTTGTGCTTCTACATGAACTAAGATATGCCTTAACTGCCCCTTGATTGCCACTTCCGCAACGACATCTAAATGTCGTTTCCGATGACTTTTGTCATGGGACTCAAGATAAACTTCTTGTTCTAAAAATTTCAATGTACGAAAGTCAACCTGACTCGCCTTATCAGGCCAAAACAATTCCATAAACTCTTTAAAGTTATGATGGAGAAGTTCTTTAAATAATTCATCATGTGGGTTTTTACCGTCATTATGTTTCATAACCTTTAGACGATATAAAGCAGAAAAAGGTGACACCTATTTTGTTAAATAATCACATGTTCAAAGAATAAACTATTCCCTAGGTAATTCTGCAATGACATAGGAATGCTGTTGCAAAGATAAACGTGCAAATAGAGCAATTTTTTTAGGTAATAAGAAAAAAGGAAAAAACTTGCCTAGAAAACTGATGATACCCGATGTGGCAAAAAAGCAAGATGTGTATCGCCCACTTTTCACTATTTTCCACCCTGTATCATAAAGCATATCCTCTATTCTTTTTTTTGACGTCACAAAGGAATGGGTGTAATCCTGAAAGAAAAAGGTGCCTATTTTTTCAATGTCAGGAAAAAGTAATACCAAGTACCGCCCCTTTTTTTCCGATAACTTTTGCTTGCATCCATGAATAAATTCTAAGGCCTCTTGATAATCTTTGAGATGCTCAATAAAATGAGCCGCAAAAATAAGGTCAAAATCTTCTTTTATTTCAGGAAACTTAGGCATCCAAGCATGATAAGCAGGGAAGCCTCTTTTTCGAATCACCTCAAGTAAGTTCTCATTAGCATCGACCCCTGTCCAATTTAAGTCTGAACGCTTACTATAATCCGCAAGCTCTCCAAACCCAATTCCAACTTCTAGAATAGACTTAAACTCTAAATCTTGAAACAAGATTCGGTGAAGCCTATCTCTTGCTGCTTTGGCTAATCCTGGCTTATAAAATTCATCTTCGTTGTAAAAATCATACTGCATGCTATAAAACTAATATTTATTACCGGACAACCCCAAAAATGTGACAGAATTCTCATAAGAATTGGGGAAATAATGTTGCCGAAATCCCTAGGGGCAGTTAGATTGTTCCCTTATTTTTAAACTTAAATCGTTGACAAAAGGGAGTACCTACATGGCTACTAAAAAGAAATACGTATACTACTTTGGAGGCACAAAATCTGAAGGAAATGCCACCATGAGAAATTTACTCGGTGGTAAGGGAGCGAACCTCGCTGAAATGGCGAATAACAAAATTCCTGTTCCTGCTGGATTCACTATCACAACAGACGTATGCACTCACTTTTACCAAAACAAAAACAACTTCCCTACAGAACTCAAAGGCCAAGTTCAAAAAGCCTTAGATAAAGTAGCTAAAGAAATGGGAAGCAAATTTAACGACAAAAAAAATCCACTGTTGTTATCTATTCGTTCAGGAGCCAGAGTTTCTATGCCTGGTATGATGGACACTGTGTTAAACTTAGGCCTTAATGATACAACTATCCACGGACTTATCGAACGTTCTGGTGATGCACGTTTTGCTTATGACTCTTATCGTCGCTTTGTGATGATGTACTCCGATGTTGTACTCGGTGTTCACTCTGATTATTTTGAAGAAGAACTTGAAACAGCCAAAGAAAATGAAGGGGTCGAAAATGACAACGAGCTTTCTGCAGAGGCACTTAAAGGCTTAGTCGCTACTTTTAAAGCAATTACTAAAAAGCATACTAAAAAAGCCTTCCCAGAAAAACCTGAAGATCAACTTTGGGGAGCCGTTGGAGCGGTTTTCAAATCTTGGATGATTGATCGTGCTATCGTTTACAGAAGATTGAATAAAATTCCTGAAGAATGGGGAACAGCTGTAACAGTACAATCTATGGTATTTGGTAATGCAGGAGACAACTGTGCCACAGGAGTTGCATTTACAAGAAATCCTTCTACAGGTGAAAATCTTTTTTATGGTGAATACTTAATCAACGCCCAAGGCGAAGATGTAGTTGCTGGTATCCGAACTCCTAACCCTATTTCTAAAAAAGGGAAAAAACCAGGAGATGGAAAATCACTAGAAGAAGCCATGCCTAAACCCTATAAGGATTTAGTTGCTGTTTACAAACGCTTAGAAAAACATTACAAAGACATGCAAGACATTGAGTTTACCATTCAAGATGGAAGACTTTGGATGCTACAAACCAGAACAGGTAAACGTACTGCTGCTGCCGCTATTAAAATTGCTGTAGATATGGTTAAAGAAAAATTAATCAACAAAGAAGAAGCTATCATGCGAGTAGAAGCGGATTCTTTAAATCAACTTCTACATCCGTCTTTTGACCCTAAAGCAAAAAATGAAGTTATCGCTTCAGGCTTACCTGCTTCTCCAGGAGCTGCTAGTGGTCAAATCGTTTTTTCTGCTGAAGCTTCAGTGGCTTGGGAAAAGAACAAAAAGAAAACCATTTTAGTAAGACAAGAAACTTCACCTGAAGATATTGAAGGCATGGTTTCCTCTGAAGGAATTTTAACAGGCAGAGGGGGAATGACTTCTCACGCGGCTGTTGTTGCACGTGGCATGGGTAAAACTTGTATCGCTGGTTGCAGTGGTCTTGCGATTGACGCCAAAGCGAAAACCCTAAAAATAGGTAAAAAGCTTCTTAAAGAAGGAGACTGGATTTCTATTAATGGTTCTACAGGAAAGGTCATGTTAGGCGAAGTAAAAACAATTCCTGCTTCATTAGGTGGCGATTTTAACTTCTTTATGAAATGGGTAGACCAAGCCAAAACACTTAAGGTAAGAACAAATGCCGATACGCCTAAAGACGCTAAGCAAGCGATTGAATTTGGTGCTCAGGGAATTGGACTTTGCAGAACAGAACACATGTTTTTCGAAGGACAAAGACTTACCTTTTTCCGTGAAATGATTTTAGCAAATGATACTGCTGAACGAAAAGTAGCCTTGGAAAAATTATTACCTATTCAAAGAAAAGACTTTGAAGGTATCTTTACCGCTATGAAGGGCTTTCCTGTCACTATCCGTTTATTGGATCCGCCTTTACATGAATTCCTTCCTCATACAGCAGAAGACCAAAAAGACATGGCTAAGGTCATGGGTATTCCTTTAGAATCTGTTAAGAGCAAAGTAGAGAGTCTTTCTGAATCTAACCCTATGTTAGGACATCGTGGATGCCGATTGGGAATCACTTATCCAGAAATCTATGACATGCAAGTTCAAGCGATTATAGAAGCCGCAATCAACGTGGGTAAAAAAGGAAACAAAGTTGTTCCTGAAATCATGATACCTTTAGTCGGTACCGTGGCGGAATTGTCTAACTTGAAGGGAAATGCTATTGAAGTCATTAAAGCAACTCTTAAGGCTAAAAAAGCGAAAATAAAATATCTCATCGGAACCATGATTGAAATTCCTCGTGCGGCTTTAACGGCTGATGCCATTGCTGAAGAAGCAGAGTTTTTCTCTTTTGGAACAAACGATCTCACACAAATGACTTTTGGTTATAGTCGTGATGATGCAGGTGTCTTTTTGCCTGAATATGTGGATAAAAAGATTTTAGCTGACGATCCATTCCAAGTTCTCGATCAAGTAGGTGTTGGCCAATTGATTGAAACCGCTGTTAAGAAAGGTCAAAAAGCTCGTCCTGGTATCAAATTAGGAATTTGTGGCGAACATGGTGGTGAACCTGAATCAGTGAAATTCTGTCACAGAGTTGGTTTACAATATGTTTCTTGCTCTCCTTTTAGAGTGCCTATCGCAAGATTAGCTGCCGCTCAAGCAGCTATTGAAGAAAAGCGTTCTGCAAAGCCTGCGAAAGCTAGCCGTAAGAAAGCGACGAAGAAAAAAAGTTAGTCTAAAACCAGTCTAATAAAAAAGCCCTTTCTGTTTATTCAGAAAGGGCTTTTTTTATGTGTTCTGAAGAGGATTCCAGACGAGCTGGAATGACTGGGGTTTACACTGTCACTCTGATTTTCCCAGAATCAATATTCTACTTTATGGAACATATATGATTGAAACGCTATAACCTTCCCCTAAAACAAAAGCTTTCAAAATGAGCCAAAACGACTGGGATTTACACCGTCATTCTGGCTCGCCCAGAATCAATATTCTGCTCTGCAGTCAATTACCCTTTAATGACTTATACCTT
>CAZLBO010000179.1:0-5402 GCA_964557725.1 uncultured Bifidobacteriales bacterium
CGAGTTGATTGAACCCGAGTATAATAATGGAAACTTTTTTGTGACTTGTGGATCGGTTTTTTCTGGCTTTGCAATGAAAGAGGTAGCCTCTGTTTTTGGGTAAAATAGGGCCATTTGTACTGGGGGTTTCGGGATGTGATAATCTTTCGTAATCGTGAATGGTCTTAATCGCAAAACCATTTTCCCAAATGCTTCTTTCTGTTTCTACTAATAAAGATTTTAAATCTTCCTCAGAGGGGTCAGAATGATGATTAAGATCAGGCAAAGCAATAATCACTAATTTATCGAGAGTAGGAATTCGATCTTTTAAACGATTAAAAATTTGATGGGGGCTTTCTTCAGAAGAAGGAAAGATTCTCATGACAATAAAATCGGTGTTATCAGGTTTGATCTCGTTACCAGAGGGGTCAAATATTTTGTAATCTCGATTACTACAAAACCCTGGGTTGGTGGATTGACTTAAGAGGGATTGTAAAGTAGGTGGGTATTGAGAATAAGGCTTATTGTTGGCGAATTGATTATGGGTGGCTAACTCATCATTGAGAGGAGGAGGGGTGTCATTAAAAGAGGAGGAGGGGTTAGAAGGTAGAGATTTAGTTTCGAGTACCTGATAAAGTTGATTTAAAATACTCTCATCGGAAACACCTTCTAATTGCTGTAGAATCTTTTCTTTAAGACTGTTTTTTTGAGTGGGAGCCAAAGTCGAAGCCGAAGGGATAGCAGGTGTGGCGGTAGGATTAAACCAATTCATTCCCCATAATTCCATCGACGTGGGAACGCTATCAGAGCCATAGTGTTGGATAAGCTTTTTATGTAGGGCATCAGTTGATTCTTGCACTAATCGACTGACTTGCTCATTGGGTTCTGATTGGAAGGATTTTTGTCCTTCGTGATACACAAAGACATCTGTGGCAACAACAAGTTGATAGTTTTTGAGTTGTAAACGCCAGCTGATATCGAGGTCGTCATTTCCTAAAAATAAATCTTCATCCATCCCCTCAAGTGATTGAAAAAGCCTTTTTGGAATCATAAAGCAAAACCCGATGAGTAATTTGGTCGTCACTCCTCGACCTTTGTTTTTGGTTAGTTTTTGAGAAAAGGCTTCCATTCCCTCAGTAGATTTCCACTCCTCTGAAGAATAAAGCCCCACTTTTTGGAGTCCTGCGACATAGTTTGAAACCGGGCCTATAGCTCCCACGTGTGGCATTTGAAAATACTGAGACATATTTTCTAGCCATCCAAAGGTGACTTGAGTGTCAGGATTTAAAAAGACAAGGGTATCGCCAGTCGCTAAGGCCGCTCCTTGATTACAAGCCTTAGAATAACCCTCATTGGATAGGTTTAATTGGACGATAAACCCTTGGTTTTCTAAAAATTGAGGGGTTCCATCCCGAGACTGATTATCCACGACAATAATCTCTGCGTGAGGAGATTGATTGCGTACAGACTGGAGACAGCGCTTAAGTGGCTCTAGACAGTTATAACTGACAATAATGACACTGTATTTTTCAGGCATATAGCTTTCCATGCAACAATTTAAAACGGTTTAGGCTTCGGGTAAGTGGTTTTTAAGCAGTGAAATAATTCTTTCAGCCGTAGCGGCGTCAATACTGTTTGTATTCTCAAGAGAGAGGTTCGCCTCTTGGTTTTGCATTGCTAATGCTCTGCGAGCTCCTGCAATAGAGTATCCATCCTTTTTAAGCATATTGACAATGTGTTTGAGCTTTGAAATTTGATCGGTACCGTATCGACGCTGCCTTCCCGTTGTTCTTGGGGGTTCTAAATATCTGGGGAATTCTTTTTCCCAATAACGAATAGTGTGGGTGGGGACACCAATTATTTTTGAAACATCTCCGATGCTTACTAAAATATCTTCTTCACTCATGAGAGGCTGGGTACTGATTTGAGCTTCCATCTTTATTCCTTTATTCCTGACCAACGGTGGTTTACAGGTGAAGGAAGTTAAAGCAAAATAGAGACCAATAGTAAAATGGATGATTAAAGCCAATTTTAAGGAGTTCTGGGGAAAAGAGGGGGATGAATTTTCCCATTGAGGGGAAGTAGGGGAAAAAACTTCATGTTTTGAGAGGACTTGCCTTTTGACTGTTTTTTATTCACATTAAAGGGGTTCTGGGTGAGAGATAATATTATCGATTTTTAGAAGAATTTTGAGAATAGTTGTTATTTTTTACCCGTTTACATTTGGATCGATTATTTATTCGATCTGCTTGTGAGATAACTTTATAGAAGATGATGACGTAAACTAAGTAGGCAATGATGAAATTTAATGATTTTTTTAAACCAAGATGGAAGCACAGTGACCCTAAAGTTCGTGCTGAAGCAATCAAAGAACTTGTACCTGAATATAATCTAAAAGATTTAACCCTTATAGCAATTGCAGATAGCCAAGTGGAAATCAGCAAGCAAGCACTCAAAAAAATTGGGAGTGAATCGGCTCTAAATCAAATTGTAGAAAAAGCAGGAGATAATGGAATTAAGGGAAGTGCTCAAAAGAAGTTAAATGAACTATGGACAAAACAAATTTCAGAAGCATCCGAAGAGTCAATTGCTTTTGAAATTCTCAATAAAATAGCAGATTCTAAATGTTTAGAAGATATTGCACTTTCTAATAAAAATGCAAATATACGTGAGCATTGTTTAAATCGTTTAACCCACCCAAATTCTTTTTACAAGGTGGCTCTTAAAGAAGCACAAAAAAACTTGGCTTTGATAGCCTTAGAAAAGGTAAACAAACCCGTCCATTTTGAGACCTTGTCAAAAAAAGCAAATTGTAAAGCGGTGCGCCTAAAAGCAAAGGAAATGATTAAAGGTCCTTCGGACAAAGCTTCACTTCCTTCCGCAGAAAAAGTGGCAACAGCAAAACAAGAGTTATTGCTAAAAACAGTTGGAAATGCCCTAGAGAATAAGAGTTGGGAAGAAGCCGCATTGACAGTGAAAGACGCAGAGGAAACATGGGTCGCTTTAAGTGATGTTGCGGTAAATGCTGAGGAAATGGGAAACCGTTTTTCAGAATTGGTTAAGACCTTCTGGGACAAACATGAGGCGCATCAATCGAAAGAGGAAGAAAAGAGTCGCAACAAAAAGGAGTTAGAAGAACATCTCGCTCTTAAACAAATTCTTTGTGATAATTTTGATAAGCTTTTGGTGAGTAAAAAGAATAATGACAACCTCCTTGCTATAGAAGACACCATTAAACAATGGCATAAGATAAAGAGGACATATTCAGAAGCTGAAAATTTAGACCAAAGATTTCGTGCGACTTTTGCCACTTATAAAAGAGAGTTCCAAAAGGAAGTGGATAAAATTTCAAAACTATCTCGACTAAAAGAGACTGTTGACGGCTTGAACTCCTTAAGTAAGGAAAAGAGTTCTTTTGAAATGGGAAAGAAGTTTGAACAGTACAAGAAGTCTTGGGAGTCTTTGGAGTTAGAAGAGGAAGAAGAAGAGGAGTTTGCTGAAAAGTATAAGCAAGCTTGTGTGACCGCTGAAACCGCATTGTTGGCCGCAAAGGATGAGGAAAAAGAGAAGCAAGCGCAGACCTTAGAAAAGATGAAACTTCTTATACCAAAGTTTGAGAAATTAAATGATAATCCTGACTTAGTTTCAACAGAAAAAAACTTTAAAGATTTAATGGGTACATGGCGAAGCATGGATCCTGGTCCGCATGTTCATGAGTCATTTACGAGTGATTATGAGAAGCTAAATGCAGCTTTTCAGACGACGACAATTCAATATCGTGATGCTCAAGAGTGGTTGCGTTGGGCAAACTTAAAGAAAAAAGAAGATATTTGTGAGAGTTTGCAAAAGTCTTTAGACGCAGAGATTGATCCAAAGGATTTATTTGAAAAATTGAAAGAGGCTCGTATAGGCTGGAAGGCCATAGGGCCTGTGAGTTGGGATAGTAGTAAAGAGATTTGGGATACCTACCGTAAGTTAATGGACGATATTTATGAAAAGTGTCAATCGGTAGTGAGTGATTTAGAAGAAGAACGCAAGGCAAATCTTGAATTGAAAAAGGGTTTGTGCGAAAAGGTAGCTTCTCAAATAGGGACGGAGAATTGGAAGGACGCTTCGGAAGTTGTAAAAGGAGCGCAGGAAGAATGGAAAAATATTGGCCCTGTTCCCCGAGAAGATTCGGATCAAATATGGGAGTTATTTAGAAAGTCCTGTGATGAATTTTTTGGCTCCCGTAGAGAATATTATGGTGGCTTAGAAAAAGATAAGGGCGAGAACTTAAGAAGAAAAGAAGAACTTTGCGTATTGGTTGAAGAAAATAAAAATTCAACTAAGTGGAAAGAGTCTACTGAGTTTTTCAAAAAAGCGCAGTCTGATTGGAAGGCCATTGGCCCTGTTCCAAAAGAAAATATAGATGAGATTTGGACACGTTTTCGAGTAGCATGTGACTTCTTTTTTGATGCACGAGAAGAGTTTTTTAAAGACTTTTCTGCGAATAAAGAGGAAAACTTAAAGGAAAAAGAAGCTCTTTGTGAGTTGATCGAAAAGCTTGTAGAAGGGGACGAAGAACAAGATAAATTTGAAGTAATCAAAAAAGCTCAGGCCGATTGGAAAACTATTGGTCCTGTGGATAGAGAAAAGGTGGAAGCCTTGTGGGATCGCTTTCGCAAACCCATCGACTCCTTTTTTGATGAACGGCGGAAGAAGTTTGAAGAAGAGAAGGGTGTGCGTGAAGAAAACCTAGTGGAAAAAGAGAAGTTGTGTGTCGAAGCCGAAGGCTGTGTCGAATCCTCTTCTTGGAGGGAAACTTCAGAAAAATTAAAATCTCTTCAAATGGCTTGGAAAGAGGTCGGGCCTGCTCCTCGAAAAGAAGATAAGGAAGTCTGGACTCGATTTAGAGGAGCTTGTGATAAGTTCTTCGGTCGCATGAAGGAGTATTATAAAAAAATGGATGATCAACGAAACCAAAACTTGAGAACAAAAGAAGATTTATGTTCTCAAGCCGAGGGGCTTTCTGGTATTGGTTTAAGTGCAGAAGAGAGCGATGAGCATCTTGAAGAATCCAACTGGAACGAGAACATGGAAACCGTTAAAGAGCTTCAAAAGAAATGGAAAGCAACGGGTCCTGTGCATCGTGTAAAGAGTGATGCTATTTGGTATCGGTTTCGCATGGCCTGTGATTATGTTTTTGATTTAGCGAGAGAATCTGAGAATCCAGACTTGGGTAATCATGAAGAAAACTATGAGAAAAAGGTGGAGGTTTGTGAGGATGCAGAAAAAGTAGCCAATCAAATATTTACGGATTCTCAACTGTTAAAGGTTAAAGACCTTCAAAGAGAATGGAAAGGGCTGGGTCCTGTTCCCTTAGATAGGTATAGTGATTTGTGGCTCCGATTTAAAGTAGCGTGCGATAAAGTCTTTGCTCA
>CAZLBO010000180.1:0-5396 GCA_964557725.1 uncultured Bifidobacteriales bacterium
TACAAATTTCGATTCGTAATCCGCTATAATCTCTTTTACCCCATCAGCAATATTCACCAAATTCTGCCCTGCTCTTTTGGTAATGGATAAAGAAATACAAGGGTTTCCATTTAAACGTGAAACCGTCTCACGATCTTTATATTTCAGCGATACTTCTGCAATATTCCCCAAGCGAACTTTAATCCCTTTATTTTTGATAATAATATCTTTAAAAAGTTCAGGGTCTTTAATTTCACCAGATACAGAAAGAGCATAGTTTCGCACGGGGCCTTTTAAAATGCCACCAGGAATCGTTACATTCTCATTGCGTATGGCTTTTATCACATCATCAAATGAAAACCCATAATATCTTAATTTTGCAGGATCAATCTCAATGGCCAACTCCTTATCCAATTTCCCACTAATTTTGACATCTAAAACACCCTTCACACGCTTAAAATCTTCTTCAAGTTCATCCACCGTATGACCTAAAACTTCTAAACCTGCAGGATGGGACAACACCACGATAATAATAGGTTGATCAGAAAAGTTTAATTCTCTTACAAATGGCTCTTCCACATCACTCGGTAATTCGGCTTTAGCAATATCTACTCGTTCTTTTACTCTGCGCAACGCCGCTTCTACATCTGAGTTTGGGGCAAATTCCACGCTAATAGAAGAGACTCCCTGACGACTAGTAGAAGTGATTTTAGTCAAGCCTTCCAAACCTTCTATCTCATCTTCAATTTGTTGAGTGATAAGGCTTTCCATATCTTTTGCAGAAACACCAGGGTAAATGGTATTCACAAAAATAAGAGGAACTTTGACTTCTGGAGAGGCTTCCCGTGGTAAAGTTTTTAAAGCACTCAATCCCATAAAAACAATGAGAATAGCAAAAACAAAGATTGCTGAATATTTTTTGACACTAAAATCTATCATGGGATTTTTTACTTATCTTCTCCTGCACTCACCGCTTCTTTATCAGACGATTCACTAGGGATATTTTGAATCGAAACTAAGGAACCTTCCGCTACCAAGGCTTGACCACTAACAATTAACAAATCATCCGAACTTAAGCCTGACTCAATAAGACTATGCGTCTTACTAGAAGGCCCTTTTTCAATAACAGACTTGACTGCGATGTATTGAGTCCCCTGTTTTTTTGCTAACATTACAGCTGTTCCCTTTTCTAAGCTTAAAATTACTTGTGAAGGAATCACAACCACTTCTTGACGAGGCTCCTTTGATAAAAGGACATTTAAAGTCTGCCCTGATCGAACCCCATTCTTTTTATTTTCAATATGCACCTCAACAGTAAAGGTTCTATTTTTTTTATCGACACTCCCCGAAATAGAATAAATCTTTCCTTGTACAATAGAATCCTTTTGATTCCTTGTTTTAATTGTGACTAAAGCTTGGCTTCCTTTGACATATCCCATTATCTCATTTTCTGGAACCCCCACCAGAATTTTTATTTTCTTGGTTTGTACAATTTCAATTGTAGGAGAACCTGGAGCGATATTTTGATTCGCCTCCACATAATGTTGTGTCACAACTCCAAAAATTGGACTCTTGCAGTATGCCATATTTCTATTTTTTTTTGCTTCTAAGCTAGCTTGTTGAGCCATGAGATAGTTTTTCTTAGCCCCGTTCACCTGAAGTTCAGAATAACTTCCTTCTTCTTTATGCTCTACTGCTAATTCATATTTCTTTTTATTGATGCTTTCATCTAACAAAGCCGATTCATAAATAAGTTGATACTTCTTGCCTTCGATATTACACAAGCTTTGTCCTGCTTTAACCCTTTGCCCATCACGCACTTTAAGAGAGTGAACAAGCCCGCCAGTCAGTGAAATCAAATGAGCCGTTTTAATTGGATAAGCCGTTCCAAAGTATTGTCCTTCTTCAACAAATGTAGTTCTTACTATTTTCTTAACTTGAACAGGGATGATTACTTCTTTATCATCGGCGGGCTTAACTTCAGGTAAGACTTCCTCTTTTTTTCCACAACCTACCACTCCCAATAGGCTAATCCATAAAACGAGCGACAGCCACTTCTTTCCTGTTATTTCTATCATGGTGATTCCTCTTGTAAACTCCACCCTTGTGAGACATAATAATTTGCTTGTGCTAAAACCTTTTTATAAAAGCTTTCATAGAATCGCGTTTGAATTTCACGATAATTTGATTCTAACTTTAACATACGATCCATGTTTAAAGCTCCCTGTTGATATTCTCTTTGGGCTTGTTCAAATAATAAACGAGCTGCATTTTCTGCTGAAGCAGTGGCTTCATAGATGATTCCTGAAACTTCAAGTAAATCTTTCGACTCTTTTTGAGAGGTCTCTATTTCTCTTTTCAATTTTGACCATTGCCTCTGTGCTATTTTAGCTTCAGCAATCTTTTGTTTAACTCGTGAACTTGTTTTAAATCCATCAAAAAGTGTCCATTTTAATTTCAATCCAACTGTGTAACTCATAAAATCGGGATCCACCAAACCCTTCATGTCCGAATCAAAAGCACCATCAAAATCTTGTACCTTATCAAAAAGAGAACCCGTAAGAGAAATAGCAGGTAAAAGATTTGCACGTTCATACCGAGCCCAGTATGATGCATTCTCTTCAAAAATCTTGCTTAACTCCAAGTCCTTTCTTTGTACCGCTTCTTGTCTCCTCTTCCCTTCAAAAATAAGAGAATCTGTGTTATTAAATTCACACATCAGCAATTTTTCTTCTGGATAATTTAATAGAGATTTAAAACGACTTTTTTGAGACTTTGCTTCTAGTTTGTATCTTGCTGAATCGGCTTTAGCCAACTTGTAATGTGAGGTTGCTTCTAAAATATCCATCTTTGAGCGAAGTCCTCCTTGATATTCTTTTTCAATTTGTTTTTTCAATTCACTCAAGTATTGATAACGTCTAAGAGAGGCTTTATATTGTTCTTCCGCTAAAACCACAGCGACATAAGAACGAATTACATCATAGTAATACCTTTCTTTTTCTAAATCATATTGTAATTCTAACGACTGTAATGTTTTTCTAACAATTTTTGTAAGAACGCCCAACCTTCCAAAGGTAATCAAGGGCTGTTCAAAACTTAAGCTCCAAGAGTAATCAGCCCCTTGAAACCTTGATTGGTCAATAGATATTCCTGGAGGAAGAATACTCTTTGAAGCTAAATCTTGATAAACCAAATCCGTATTAAAACGAACCACTGGATAAACCGCCGATTTAACAGAGCGTACCTCTTGCTGCTTTGCCTCTAACCGACTCTCAATAATTTGCATTTCGTCACTACTAACAGTCTGAGCCTTCAATAAAGCCTCTGATAAGCTAAAGACTTGTTCTTCTGCACTTAAAATGGAGTAGCTGGCCAAAAACACTAATAAGCAATAGGCTTTGATTGAAAAAATTTCGATCTTCATAAGGCTGAATATAAGTTTCAAAGGATAAAGCGTCCACTTATATCCAGAATACATGGTGCTTTTTTGTAACACTTTGTAACAGTTGTGCATTATTTTTTCTCAAATTCTTCTCGGGACGCATAACAGGCATCAAGATCCTTCAACACCCCATTTTCTAGCTCGTAAATCCATCCATGAACAGAAAGCTCTTCCCCCCTTTTCCAAGCATTTTGAACAATAGTGGTATTACAAACATTAGTCACCTGCTCTTTAACATTGAGTTCACATAGCTTATTGAGTTTATTCTCCTCATTCACCCCTTTCAATTCTTCTTGATTATACCGTGCCACATCTTTTATATGGCGTAACCAATTATCAATCAACCCATGTTCTTTATTTTCATTTGCCGCTTTAACCCCTCCACATCCATAATGCCCACAAACAATAATATGTTTGACTTTAAGAATCTCTACGGCATACTGTATCACCGATAAACAATTCAAATCTGTGTGAACAATGACATTGGCAATATTACGGTGAACAAAGACTTCTCCAGGAGGCAAGCCTACTATTTCATTTGCTGGAACACGGCTATCCGAACAACCGATCCAAAGATACTCTGGTGCCTGTTGCTTTGAGAGTTTCGAAAAAAAATCAGGGTTTTTCTCTTTGATACTTGTTGCCCATGATAAATTCTTGTCAAATAATTTTTTTAATGTTTTCATGTTTTATCTTTTTCTTTTGTTTATTAATTCCCAGTGCCCTCTAGTACCACCGACTCTTTTTAAAAGACCTTTGTCTTTTAATTGATTTAAATGTTTTTGAATTGCTGATTCGCTAATACTTATTTCTTGTGCGATGCTAGCTCTAGAAATTTCATTATTTTTTCCTATCACTTCTAATATTTCTACTTGCCTAGTAGACAACTCGATTTGACCACCTATTTGACCACCTATTAGATCAATTGGTTCACTTATTTGATCACTACCAAAACTACCTTCCATAATTTTCCAATAACCGCGTGTACCGCCTATTCTTTTAATCACCTTAGTTGACTTTAAATTAGAAAGTAATTTTATTGCCCCATATTCATTAAGCTCTAGTCGTTCAGCAACCATCTTACGACTCACTCTTGGGTTAGCTTTAATCATTTCAAGTGCCATACTTTGCCTAGTAGACAACTCGATTTGACCACCTATTTGACCACCTATTAGATCAATTGGTTCACTTATTTGATCACTAGATTTAACTCCCACCTTTTTTTCATGTAAAAAGTCAGGATGAATCAATATTTCAGTAACAAAAAAGCTTCTTTCTGGCTCATCCGCATCGAATTTGGGAGAAGGCGATCCATTACCACTCAAAACTCTTTTTATTGTTGGAATACCTGTGCCTCTACCTTCTGTAAGGCTCAATTCTTTTAAGAATTCTCCAATTCTCCTATTTCTATATCGCCTATTTCTAATTGCACCCTTATCAAAGTCACTTTGCGTTAATGATGGATCGACACCACTATAACTAATTATTTCTATAACCTCTGGTAATACTCTCACTTCTATTGGATCTCTCAACTCATAATTCCTATGGTATACAGCATTTGATAATCCCTCTTCAATCGCCTCATAAGGGTAATTAAAAACAGTATCAGCCTCAGCCTTGTCCGTATATTTAATTACCATACTTTTAATTACATGTGTTTTTAAGTAAGATAGCACATCAACTAACTGTTTTTGAATTGTTCCCGAAAAAGAGCTTTCCTTAAACTCTTTTGCCCCTAAGCCTTTAGGGAACTCAACTACATCAATTTGAGCACCTCTAAAATAATTATTTGTTTTCTCAGAAAACATTAATAGGCCTACATTCTTAGGAAATAAATGTTCTTTTGCGCCTTGGCATAAATTCATCTTATCTGCCAACTCTCCAATATTCATAGAAGTACTTTCTTGAAAAAGCTTGCTCCCCGTTTTAGCTAAATGCTCTCTCATTAGCCCAAAGCTCAATTCATTAACATTTG
>CAZLBO010000181.1:0-2091 GCA_964557725.1 uncultured Bifidobacteriales bacterium
TTGTTGCACTCGATTTATTGCTATAAATATAGAAGGGGCCTGTCATAGCTACTCCTCCATATAATTTTCCGTTTGCAAGAGCAGGCTCCCAAGAAGGAGGTAAATTTTCTACTCCTGTTTTGAGGGGAGAAATATTTCGGGGATAAGCAGGGTCTTGTAAAAAGCCAAGAAGTGAGTCTTGACCTTTTGTTAATTTAAAGCCTTTTCCATGAAAGTAAGGGTACCCGCCAAAAACAGGATGGGTAACAATATTAAACTCATCTGGGGCTCCGCCTCCATTTACTTCTCCCCATGTAAGCCAGCCTTTAGTAGGGTGTACGGATATGGAGTGATTGCTTCGGTGACCCTTGGTGTAAAGCTCAGGAAGTACTTTTGTTGGGTCTCTGTATTCTGCTGCCCATGAATCATTTTTAGGATCGTTATCTGTGGCGAATTGATTTGCCCAGTACTCTCCAAAATTTCCTTGGGGAATGCTATAACCTTTGGCTGAATTATCTGGATGAATTCTAAAGATACTGCCTCTTAGACTAGCGGTATTAGAAGCACCCCATTCATCACTGTAAGTACTGTCTACTTGATTTACTTGTGAGCCAACATAACCCTTATCTTGGTCAATACTGTTGTTTCCTACAGTTACCCACAAGTCTCCTTTGCCATCAAATTGCATGGGGCCACCAGAGTGGTATTGATCTCTATTGTTCATAATGATTTCAATAAGGTTTTTTTCTGTTGCAGTATTAAGCATATTGTTATTGTCTATCAAGAAACGGGATAAACGCATGAGGCGATTATTATTGCGAACTGTTTTCTTGGGCGAATACCAAATAAAGGCTTGTCTATTTTGTTTGAAATCAGGGTGAAGAGCGATGCCCATCAATCCATTATCAGACTTTCCCCATACGTTAATATCTGCAATGACTTTTACATTGTTTGTTTTGCCATTGTAAAACTTTACTTTGCCTTCTCTTTCAACAAAGTAGATATTAACATAATCGACGCTTCCGTCTGATTTGTAGATGGCATCTAAATCCATGCGGACGGGTTCATCTAAAGTAGGGTCTTTATAGAAGGCATCAACAAAACCTTTGTTAGTATCAAGGCCTGTTCTATTAAAAAGTTCAGTTGCTGTAAAATCTGAGCTTTGTAAGGGAGCTTGGCAGGCAGGGTCGCTACCAGTGTATTCCAATTGTGCCGAAATAGTTAAGGGAATAAATGCACAAGTGAGAAGAAATGTGAAGGTTACACTTTGTAAAATTTTTATCATACCTTTGTCCTTATAAGTAATCATTAAAGTCTGTCTATTATAGTAAAGATAGGAAGGCTTACGGAGTAGTAGGTTTAAAAAATGGGATTATTTAGGTATTTTTTAGGCATGGTGGTTAAAATTGGAGGGGATAGATTAAAAACTCACTTTTACTTCACTAATCGCTCGAAATAGATTGAAATTCATTTTTCAGCCAAAGAAATAAAAGACAACAAAGCAAAAATAAAGAGTGCTTTTGTATAAAAGGATCCATTCAAAGGGGCTTCTTTTTATATTAAATAGCATGAAAAACCTACTTGGCCTTAAAATTGATTTAGTAAAATACACGCTATTGTTTACTTTTGCTTTATCCACGTCCTTATGGGCAGGTGGAATTAAAGAGGCATGGAGGAGCTTTGGTGAGGATATTTTACCTGCCAAAGAGGTGAGAACAATGGCGCTTGATTCATTAGAAAATACTTGGTTTGGAACTCAAAAGGGCTTGGCACGAGTCAATTCTTCTGAATCTTGGGAAAAGTTTACGGTAGAAAGTACGAATGGTGGATTACTCAGTAACAATATTAAAGATATTGTGGTAGATGAATATGGTGCAGTATGGGTGGCGACGGATAAGGGGCTTTGTGTTTACGAGAATGGAGAGTGGAAGCAATATACACGTGAAACCACAAATGGGGGGCTTCCTAATAATAAAATTAATGTTCTGAAGATTACGACAACCAATGACAAGTGGATTGGGACGGATGCTGGTTTTGCCATTTTATCTGATAATACATGGAGGACATATTCAAAGGATAACATTGAAGGTCTTATGACACAAACAAAAATAA
>CAZLBO010000181.1:2101-5393 GCA_964557725.1 uncultured Bifidobacteriales bacterium
TAATTTCATTGGAACCGCTTTCTCGTGATGAAGCTTGGTTAGGTACGGTGTCAGGGCTATATTTTTTTGATGGGGTCACTTATGAAAAGTACACTTCTTCAACAACATCGAACGGATTACCTAATAACTATGTAACGGCTATTGGACATACAGATGATGGCCACCTTTGGGTAGGGACTCAAAATGGATTAGCCAGTTTCTATAAGAAAAAATGGAAGTCATATCAAAAAGAAGAGAATAGTGATATTCCTGGAGATATTGTTTATGATTTATACACAAAAGAAAATGATTTGTGGGTTAGCTTTCGTGGTGGAGCTTTATGGAAAAGTGGAAAAAAATGGGAAAAGTATACAAAGTCTAATTCAAATTTAGGTTTGTTAAGTAAACGTGTTTTATCCATCTTGCCGGGTTTACATAAGAGTACTTGGTTTGGCACACGCGAAGGATTGTGTATTATGGAGTCCTTAACACATTAACTATTTATTTTAAAATAGACATCTTGCGAACAGCCTTATTATTTGGCGTCCTAATTTGATAAAAGTAAATTCCTGGGGTAAGAGTACTTGGTTTCTTCCAATAAAATTGATGCGCACCAGGGTTTAAATTTTTGTTGTAGAGAGTCGAGATGATTTTTCCCTTAATGTCATAGAGAGTTATTTTTATAGGAATTAGGGAACGATTGATTTTTCCGTTAGCCTCAAATTGATAGGGGAGTTGAAATTGAATATTGGTATAGGTGTGAACGGGGTTGGGAAAGTTTCTTTTTAGGCCAAAGCTTAAATGTATTTCCTTTTCGAAATAGGGGTTTTTAGTGAGAACAAGGGAATAGTATTTGGTTTTATCTGAAACAGGCAGAGGTGTTACTACATTAGGTTCAATGCGATAAACATCATTTTTATCCATGACATAGAGAGAGTAACCTTGGCTTCTAATGTATTCTGTATTTTTGATTTTTAAATCTGCTGTTTTTGACTGAATATTTTTTCCTTGCACTCCAAATTGATACCATAGTTCATCGGTTACATTTTCTTGATAATGAGAAGAATACTTCTCTCCTTTTTCCGATAAAAATAAAGAAAGATGATTGCCAATTTTAGGAGGCTCAGAGAGGTTTCCCCTTTTAAATAGAGGTTTGATTCCGATATAGTTTTCTGTATCTTTGTATTTTCCTTTTCTTATTTCAAGTTTGATAAACCAGTTCTGGAGAGATTGGCGTTGAGCTGATGCTTTGAGAACCTTGTTTATAGTGTTATCAAAATAAGGGGAGGCTTGTATTTTAATCGCTGTGTCTTTGTTTGTTTTTACCCAATAGGCTTGCCAAGGCATGAGAATTCCATTTGTATTTTGCATGTCAGCAGAATCGGGGTTCCACTTCCAATAGGTTAGGTCAGAAGAATCCATTTTAATAATATAAGGGTAGGGGTTACTGACTTGATTCCAACCTTTATCTGTTTTATTTAATTGTAATGTGTAGTCAGAGGTTAGCAGATCTTTTGCTTTTACTTTGAGTTGTAGTCTATCTTCTAAATAGATCCAATAACCATTACCTCTTGTTAAATAATTTTGTTCAGAGAGCTTGGTGTACTTACTATACAACTTATCCGTAGGTTGATTCTCATTCCAATGAAAGATATGGGACTTGTCCGAGAATTTACTCAATGGCATACTGTCTGATAATATGCCTGTTAAATACCAGAGTCCACTGTCTAATTGAATGGAAGAGACCTCTTGAATGAGTAGTTTTGTGGTGACAGGAGTTATTTGTTCTAAGTTATATTTGTCGATAGCCTTGACTGATAGTAAGTACTCTCCATCCAGAAGAGGGAATATATCTATATAAGGTTGGCTTGTTGTATCTTCAAATAAAACAGAGTCTGAGGAATTGGTAACTTTGTATTTGAAATGGGTTTCGCTTAGTCGTCCATCTTCATCTTGAGATAGTAAGGGAACCCTTGCTGCTCCTCCTCTATATAAGGTGGTTTGTAAGATGGCAAGGGGAGGATCGTTAGTAGGAGAGACAATAGATTGAATGGTTAGTTTACTTTTTAATTGAAAGTCATCTATAAATATTAATTCAAATTCATGAGTTCCTGTGTCATTTTGTAAAGGGGCTATTTTAAAACTAAAGATGTAAAGATTGGTTCCTTTTTTCTTCATGGAATAATTAATAAAGGATGGAAGTGAACTGCTGTCAAGGCGGACGGAGTCTGCTAAGTCATTGTCAAAAACTTCCACAACAAAGGAGTCGACCACATCCTCTTTCCATTTTGTATTTGTTGTATCAATGTTAGTTAGCTTTTGTATGATAGGAGCGATGGTGGTTCGTTTAACGAGAAGAATAGTATTTAAGGTGTCGGATAGAGCTCCATCGGTAACTGTAATGGTTAAAAGGGTGCTTCCCGTATCGGATAATAAAGGGGTTCCTTGAATCATAGAATCCTCTTTAACTTTTAACCATGAGGAGTCAGAGAGTATTAACCAGAGAGAGTCCGTGAGGTTGGGGTCTTTAAACTTTAATAATTGAGTGAAGGGTCTTCCTGTAAAAGCGACAAGGGTATCGATTTTTTCTGTGAATACTGGGGCACGGTTAGTATCTAAATTTTTTAGAAAAAGAAAGAGTGTATCAGATAGGAGGGCTGCATCTGTTACAGTAACAGTTAGAAGAAGACTAGGGGCGTTTGGTGGAGGGCTTCCTGATAGGCTACTGTCATTCGCTTGTATCCATGTTGGATTACTTGTTGTGGTATAGGTTATCTTCCAAGTATCATTGGAGTCAGGGTCAATAATAGTGGGGATCCATTGAAAGGGTAATTGGGAATGGACTTCAAGGGTGTCTTTATCCTTCCAAAAACGGGGAGCGTCATTTCTCTCAATTATAAGCTCATTTCGTGTGCTGTCTACGAGAATGGCATTATTGGGTAGAGTGGCTTTTACTTCTACATCATAGGTGCCATCTGGTAGTGGATTTACTTTGTTGGAATCGAGTGTCCATGTTCCGTTTTTGTTGTTTGTAGCGATGAGTTCTTGGTTATTAACTTTTATTAAGAGAGTGGCAGCGGTGTCGGCAATAGTACCTGTCAGTCGAGGAGAAGATTGATTGGTGCTTAAGTATTGTACAGTTACGGATGAGGGATTGACGTTTCCGTGTAGAGGCAGGGATGAGATGGTACTTCCTGAAACTGGTACCGACATCTTGGACCCGAACCCTTGGGTGAAAATATGAGAGTTACTGAGAGAGAAGATTAAAGTGTCTTGGAAGAAAATGGGTTTGGTGCTGAGGTTTGCTAGTAGG
>CAZLBO010000182.1:0-5371 GCA_964557725.1 uncultured Bifidobacteriales bacterium
CCTGTTTTTGAATTACTGGTTGGCTTAGGCTTTCTATTCACAAAATGGACAAAGGAGTGTTCTGTAGCAGTGATTGCCATGATGGTGATGTTTATTATCGCGTTGGAATTAGCCATTGTAAGAGAGCTGGGCATTACCTGTGGATGTTTTGATATTGAAGGGGCACAAAGTAATTCAGAGGCCTTAAACTCAATGTTGCGAGATATCGCTCTTCTTTTTCCTTTATTTTGGATGTGGTTTAAAGGCACGAATAAATACATTTGGAATTTTAAAGATTAGCACAGAGATGAAGGTAAAAAAAGAGGGGAGTAAAGAGTTTGTATGGGATCCTATCCGTCAGAAATGGGTCACCCTTACCCCTGAGGAAAAAGTGAGGCAGAGTGTACTCGAATACCTTACCGAAAGGGTGGGCATTCCTTCAAATTTAATTTCGGTGGAATATTCCTTTTCAAAAATCCAACCAGGTAACTTAAAAAAAGTGGATATTTTAACTTGGAAGCATTCAGATGATGGGGGCTTAGCGCCTTGGTTGCTGGTGGAGTGCAAAGCACCCACGGTGCCGTTGAGTGAAAAATTAATTAGCCAAGTCACAGAATATTTAGGAGTTTGCCCGTGTCCCTATATTTTGCTGACGAATGGTGTGACTTCACGTTATTATCAGCGTAAGAAAGCGGAGTATCAAAGGATTCCGTCTCTTCCTTTTTTTAGCTCCTCTACTTAATATTTTAATTAGGATAGATAACATTAATATTCAATATGAAAATAACGAAAATGGAACGACCTCGTCATTCTGGCTTGTCCAGAATCGCTATATAAGTTAAAGCGAGAGTAAATAAATTTATGAAAGTTCTTTTAATTGATAATTACGACTCTTACACTCATATATTGAGTCATACCATTTGGAAGATCACGGGTCACCAACCTATTATCATTAAAAATAATGCATTTACGGTGGAAGATTTAAGAACCTTAGAATTCAACGCTATTGTTATTTCTCCCGGCCCTGGGCATCCTTCTCTTCAGGATGACTTTGGTCAATGCTTAGCGGTTCTTCAGGCATTTAAACAGATTCCTATTTTAGGTATTTGTTTGGGGCATCAGGGGATAGGCCTTTTTAGTGGGAGTTTAGTTGTAGAGGCTCCAGAGGTAAAACATGGTAAATTATCTACACTTAATCATTCGGGTACCTTTTTATTTGCAGGGGTTGCGTCTCAAATAAAGGTCATGCGGTACCACTCTTTGGTGATAGAAGATAGTGAGAATAAAAATTTAGAGGTTTTAGCTCGGTCAACAGAAGACCAACAAATTATGGCAATTCGCCATCGCAAGTACCCTTATTTTGGTTTACAATTTCACCCTGAATCCATTGGGACTCCCGAGGGAGAAACATTACTTAAAAACTTTTTCAGTTTTGCAGGTAATTGGAATTTAGAAAAAGGAATGAATAAAAAGAGTAAGGCTTCCCATGAGTTACAATACAGAAAAATAGCTTGGCGAGAGCCTTTATTGGTTTTTGAAAAGTTGTATGAAAATGATGATTATTCCTTTTGGTTAGATTCAAACTCTCATTTTGGAAAGACAGATTATTCTGTGATGGGGAGAGCTCATAAAATTTTTAAAGTTTTTGGGGAATGCGTTCAATGTATGGATTCTTCTTCAAATATTTTGTCTAAAGAAAATCAAGCTTCTTATTCGTTTTTGCGAGAAGCATTAGAAGAGGTTGAGTTAGGCGGTTTAGAATATCCCTTTCCTTATTCTTCTGGTTTATTTGGGTATATGGGATATGAATGGGGGAATACGGATGGAATAAAGGGAAGCAAAAAAGATAATTGTTCGGAGTTTCCGGATGCCGTTTTTTTGAAACCAGAAAAGCATTTGATTTTTGATCATTTAAAAAAAGAAATTTATGTGGTCGGTTTATCTAAAAAAGGAGAACCTCTTTCAGAGGCTTTAGAACAGCTAGAACAAACAGTATTAAGTGTCCGCCAAGATGGGGAGTCTGAGGCAATACCACAAGAACATGACCCTGTTGAAATGGAAGAGGGTAAAGCACAGTTTTGTAAAAAAGAATATTTACAATTGATTGAACAGATTAAAAATTCAATTAAAAAAAGGGGACACCTATGAGGTTTGTTTAACGAATGAATTTACCTATAAAACGGAGTGTACTTCTTTTGAACTCTATAAGGTATTGCGAAGGATTAATCCTGCTCCCTATTCCTCGTATTTTAACTTTCCTTGGGGGAGTATTTTGTCTAGTTCTCCAGAGTCTTTTCTGTCCTTAGGGAGAGAGAGGAAGGTAATGACAGAACCGATTAAAGGCACCATCGGAAAGGCCTGCACACCAGAAGGTAATTTGCTGCAAAGACAAAAATTACTTAAGGGAGAAAAAGAAAACGCGGAACTATTTATGATCACCGATTTATTGCGGAATGATTTAGCTAAGGTTTGTTATCCGGGGACTGTAAAAATTGAATCCCTAAAAAAAATATCCGAGCTTGCTTCTGTTTTTCAACTCTCCTCTGTCATTAAGGGAAAGCTGAGAAAGGATAGAGATTCCATTGATTTGATTGAAGCGTGCTTCCCTGGGGGTTCCATTACAGGAGCCCCTAAAAAAAGAACCATGGAAATTATCTCCCAATTAGAAAAGCGTAAACGAGGAGTTTATACGGGATCTATAGGATACATCGGTTACGATGGATCACTAGAGCTAAATATCGCTATTCGCACATTGATCAAAGAGGGAAAAACGATTCGTATAGGGGCAGGGGGGGCAATTGTGGCGGATTCCATTCCCGAAGAGGAGTATCAGGAAGTCTTACTTAAATTAAATGCATTATTGCCTTATAAAAAGTCCCTATTTTTATAAACCATAGGGACTTTTACAAGAAGCAAAAAGCGTGGTTAAACCAACGCTAGTTTTTTAATCCGCTCCATCGCTTCTTCTACATTGCTGCGTTGAGCAAAAGCACTGATGCGAAAATAGCCTTCTCCACAAGAACCAAAGCCCGAGCCTGGAGTAATTACTAATTGAGCATCTTTGAGCATTTTATCAAACATATCCCAAGATGTAATTCCTTTGGGGGTTTTAGCCCAGATGTATGGAGCGTTGATCCCTCCAAATACTTGAAAGCCCATGGCAGAAACAGCCTCTCGAATGAGACGCGCATTTTCCATGTAATAATCAATTAGGGCACGGATTTCCTTTTTACCTTCGGCACTAAAGACGGCTTCAGCTCCTCGTTGTATGGGGTAACTTACGCCGTTAAACTTGGTTGATTGTCTGCGGTTCCACATTTGATGGATGGAAATAGCTTCTCCTGTTGCGCCTTCTCCCATTAGCTCTTTGGGGACGACAGTATAGGCACAGCGAACTCCTGTAAACCCTGCATTTTTTGAGAAGCTTCTAAATTCAATAGCGACTTCCTTCGCACCAGGGATTTCAAAAATGGAATGCACTTGGTTTTCTTCGGTAATAAAGGCCTCGTAGGCACCATCAAAAAGGATAATGGCTTTTTCTTTTTTTGCATAGGCAACCCATTTCTCTAAGCTCTCACGGGAGAGAACCGTTCCTGTGGGGTTATTAGGGGAGCACAAATAGATGACATCGACGTGTTCTTTGGGGATTTCAGGTTCAAAGTCATTTTCTGCGGTACAAGGCATATAGACAAAGCCTTGATAGCGTCCTAAGTCATCGGCAATGCCTGTACGCCCTGCCATTACATTGGTATCTACATAAACGGGGTAAACAGGGTCGGAAATAGCAATTTTACAATCGGTAGAAAAAATTTCTTGAATGTTGCCGGAGTCACATTTTGAGCCATCGGAAACAAAAACTTCATCGGGGCTAACTTCTATGCCACGTTCCTTATAGTCTCCAGAAATGGCGTTTCTTAAAAAATCATAACCTTGTTCTGGCCCATAACCTCTAAAACCTCCTTCTGTGCCCATTTCATCTACTGCGGAGACCATGGCTTTTCTAATGGATTCAGCCAAGGGGAGGACAACATCGCCAATTCCCATGCGAATGAGTTTTGCGTTGGGGTTTTCAGTCGTAAAGTTTTTGACTCGGCGGCCGATTTCGGGAAAGAGATAGCCTGCCTGAAGTTTTTGATAATGTGCGTTAATTTTAGCCATGAAAAGGTTCCTTTTGTCTTTTTTGTTGAAGGGTAAAGTTAATCACTTTTTTCTGCTTGTGAAGTGGATAAAATTAAGGAGTTTGCTCTTTAGAATTCTTGTTTATTTTTCTAAAATAGCATCCACAACATGGCTGAACAAACACAAGATAATTTTTTTCATATTTTAAAAACTCAACAGTTTGATCGTCCCTTATTAAATGAGCTTTGTGAAATAACCACTGCGATTCGGCAATTTGCTAAGGAAAAAGAGGGATTGCTTTATTTGCGATCACTTTTACCCCATAAGCGTGCCATGCTTTATTTTACTCAGCCTTCTACAAGGACATTTTTGTCTTTTAACACCGCAAGTCAAATACTCGGCATGCAAACTTGTGAAATTCGAGACGCTTCTACGTCATCAGAAATGAAGGGCGAAAGTTATTTGGATAGTATCCGTACTTTTAGCTCTTATGTGGATGTTATTATTATGCGAACTCCAGAAGAGGGGCGAGCGGAGGAATGTGCGGAGTTTTTTGATACTATTGAAAGACGTATTCCTATTGTCAATGCAGGGAGTGGTAAGGATCAACACCCGACCCAGGCTTTGTTAGATATCTATACATTGGAGCGTAGCTTTCGCAACAATGGGGGAATCGAGGGCAAGGTCATTGGTATGATGGGAGATCTTAAACGAGGCCGTACGGTTCGCTCTCTTTGTTACTTGCTTAAGAATTATCCGGATGTGAAGTTGATATTTATTTCTCCTGAGCAATTTAAAATGCAAGACGATATTAAGTCTTATTTACAGCAAAAAGGTGTTTCCTTCGAAGAAACGAGTCACTTGGATTCTGTTATATCAGAATTAGATGCCTTGTATGTTACTCGGATTCAAGATGAGCATGATAAAAACGGAGAATCAAAAAGTGTAGACATGACTCATTTCCGTTTTGGCCAAGAGCAGCTAAAGCGCTTTAAGAAAACAGGGGTGATTATGCACCCCTTACCGAGAAGACAAGAAATAGACCCATCTATAGATAGAGACCCCCGTGCAAAGTACTGGCGACAGGAGAGAAATGGGATGTGGATGCGAGTGGCTATTTTAGCAAAAATTTTTGGAGTTCACTCTAATATTATACATGGGCATTTATAACCTGTCCTTATTAGAAAACACACATAATTGTGATTTTACCAATCGAAAAACGGTTTTTTTAACTATTATAATCTTATTGATAAATTTAGGTCTATTTAGAGAG
>CAZLBO010000183.1:0-5364 GCA_964557725.1 uncultured Bifidobacteriales bacterium
TCTACAACTTGTTTAATGGCACCGAGTTCATCACTCGCATTCTGCAAACAACCCTCTAAAAACTTTGCACTATCTGTAGGTGTAATACAATCTTTAAAAGAGACCATATCTGCAATGGACTGATCAATTTCATGCCCTATTCCTGTCAGAACAGGCACTGAACAGTGAGCAATCCCTCGGCATATATTTTCGGAGTCAAAGTAAACTAAATCTGTTTTTGCCCCACCGCCTCTAATAATACAAATAATATCCAATGAACATTTTTGCAAATAGTCTAGCCCTTGAATTACCGTTTTTTCTGTTGCCTCCCCCTGCATTTTGGCTGGATAAAATGAGATTTCAAAGGAGAAACCACTCCCTAGCAAGACCGTTATAAAATCTTGATAAGCGGCAGACCCAGGAGCTGTAATTAACCCCACTCGAAGAGGAATTTTAGAGAGAACCTTGGACTTATTTTTTGTCAATAACCCCTCTTTTCTCAAGTTATCAATAATCGTTTTTCGAGTTTGTGCTAGTTCCCCTAAAGTAAAGTTCTCATCAATCTGAATCACCTTAGGCTGAAACTTCCCAAAAGGAGCATAAAAATCGGCTTCCAACAAAAAACTCACCTTTAGCTCGGCTCGTAACTCAAAAGGAATCGGCAAAGTGGCAAATTTTTTATTATAGCCCGCTAGTTCACTGCTCCACATATAAGCTTGTAAGGTCGCCTTAGGTCTGGGGTTATTTTCATCAAAATGAGCGATGGTGACATAAGCAATTTTGCCCCGGTTATTTATCTGAGTAATCACCCCATTTACCCAAATACTGGGCACTTTTGTTTTTAAATAACGCTGAATCGCTAAATTGTACTGAGTCACCGAATAGGACTTAATATCTATTTTGGTTTTTATGCCTTTTTCTGTACTTTCAATATCCACCCTAAAAGAAGTAAAAAGGTTTAGGCTTTGTGTAAACATCAAAAGCTTAAACTTGCAGGAATTAGCGGATATTTTATATTGCCATTTCAAATTATAAAGAGGAGCTATAAAATGCCAATCGTCGATTATTCCACCTATTGTAAAATGTTGGACAATGCAGCTGAAAAAAAGTTTGCTTATCCTGCTATTAATGTTTCCTCTATGGAAACAGCCAATGCCGCCTTAAAAGCTTTTGGAGAAGCCAAGTCTGATGGAATCATTCAAGTTTCAACAGGTGGCGGAAAACACGCCTCAGGTTCTCATGTAGGAGATTCTGTTGTTGGTGCTATTTCACTTGCAGAACATTTACACCGCATGGCAGAACACTATGATGTAAACATTGCTTTGCATACGGATCACTGTCAACCTAAAGTAGTCGATAGCTTTTTAAGACCCTTAATTGCTGAAACAACCAAAAGAAGAGAAGCAGGGCTTAAAAATCTTTTTCAAAGTCACATGTTTGATGGTTCTGAGCTTCCCTTAAATGAAAATATGGCTATTGCTGTTGATTTGCTTAAGCTTTGTGCTAAAAATGAAATTATTTTAGAAGTAGAAGCTGGCGTTGTCGGTGGAGAAGAAGACGGAGTAAATAACGAAGATCTTCCTGCAGACAAACTTTATACGACTGCAGAAGATATGGTCGAAGTTTATCAGTCATTAAGTGCTATTGAGGGTGCTAAATTTATGTTTGCTGCTACTTTTGGAAATGTACACGGTGTATACAAGCCTGGTAACGTTAAACTTACTCCTACTATCTTAAAAAATGGCCAAGATGCTGTTGTGGACAAGTTTGGTGCTGATGCACGATTCTGGTTAGTATTCCACGGTGGCTCAGGTTCTTCTAAAGCTGAAATCAAAGAAACATTGGATTACGGTGTCATCAAAATGAATGTGGATACAGATACACAGTATGCATTTACTCGCCCCATTGTCGATCACATGTTCAAAAATTACGAAAGCGTTCTTAAAGTGGATAGCGAAGTCGGCGTTAAAAAGTTCTATGATCCTCGTGCTTATTTAAAAGCAGGTGAAAAAGGCATGTCCGATAGAATCAAAGAAGCTTGTGATGACTTAGGTTCTACAGGTACGACGATTTTCAAATAAGCTATTTTTGTCTAATATAAAAAAGGCCTGTTCTAATTTGAACAGGCCTTTTTTTTTACTTATAATCAAAAAACTTAAAAGCTGTTTGACTGTGAAATTATTTTTCTCATTTTCCCCGATTTTGTTTCAACCGTTACAATATAAAGCCCTGCTTGGCTCAAGTTTAATGAGTAATTATTTTCCCCTTCCCCCTTGAATGAAGCCACAAGCTCCCCTTTTATTCTTCTTACCTTAACACGATGGCTTCCGGATTCTGAAATACTGATTTGGTGAGAATTAATTTTTATCAAGGGGTTTACCATATCAATTGCTCTAGCAACACTAGTCCCCACTAAAGAAAAAGTGCCTTCATCAAACACTTTTCCATCTATAGTACTCACCCGTACCGTCACCTTATTGCTAGATGAAGAAGACACCTTCCAGTTATAACTTCCTGGTGCAGAAGAAACACTATTAGTAATCACCTTCCAACTCGAACCATTATCTTCGCTATATTGAATTTTTACATCCGCAACAGAACCAATAGAATACCAAGTAATCATTTTCTGTGCCCCTCTAGCCCAGTTTTCATTTAATCGAGGAGAAGTCAAACCAACTACACGAGTCATTGTATTAGGGTCATTTGTATTACTCACCTTAGTGGTCACATAGCGATACATCATATCATGAAGGTCTTTTAATACTTCTCTTTCTTCTGTTGAAATCCCATTAGAAACCAAGTCGGATGTTTCAGCAAGATCAACAGACAAATTATAAAGTTGAAGTTTTGTCAAATTCATTTGATCAAATGGTTTAATATTTAAAATTTCATTTTTATCGTAAATAGCTTTCCACTCTACCCCATTTGAATCTTTATAGGCAATCACATACTTTCCTCCCCAGCCAGATACACTAAATTGAGACTCACGAACACGAAGGTCTGTTCCATTTCCTAAAAGAGAGGGTAAAATATTCCAACTATCTACGCCTTCATTCGTGGCGACCTTAACACCAGCAACAACCGCAGCTGTTTTATAGAAATCTTGTAAACTGATCAGCTCATTAGTTACCTTACCTGGCTTTATTATCGATCCGGCATTCGTGCCATCCCCCCAATGAGCAATAAATGGAACTCTATGTCCCCCTTCCCATTCCTTCGTTTTTTCGCCCTTTAATACTACACCGTTCAAAATACCTGTCGATCGATGATCAGAAGATCGAGTAAAACCTGCCGCACCATTATCACTGGTTACAAAAATAAGTGTATTTTTGAATTTTCCTGTTTCTTTTAATGCTGTAACAATTGCCCCTACACTACTATCAACCTCTAACACATAATCAGTATAAGCATGAGGTGTTTTATTCCTAAAGGATGCACTAGGAACGTGAGGTGTATGTGGACCTGAAAGAGGGACATAAAGAAAAAATGGTTTACTCCCTGTGTGTGTCTTAATATAGGAAACAGCCTTGTTGCGAATCCTATTTTGTATCTCATTAAAATCCCAATTAGTATCCGTATACCCTGATCTTAAAGTACGAACAGAACCATTTGAAGGGAAAACTAACATTCCCTTTGCCTTAGCATCTGCTGCTCCTGTAATCCAAAATGCTTCACTTGAAATAAAACGTCCGTTTTCAAAATACTTATAAGGGGCTATATCAGCAGAAGATGTATGCCCAAAAGCTTTTTCAAAACCTCTTTGACTTGGGCCATGATCCATGCCCTTTGACCAATCAATGGTAACGGTACTATCTAGCACCTTACTAGCGCCTTTAACCATTTCCCCTTTGTCATCATATATATTAAAACCAAGATGCCATTTTCCAGAATAATAAGTGCTATAGCCAGCATCTTTCAGTACATTAGCAACAGTACGCCTATTCGAATCTGGCAACCAAACATCATCATAATTTTGTTGGAAGCTTAATTTATTCACTCGCATCGGATGTTCTCCCATCATCAACCCATAGCGAGTAGGACTGCAAATAGCAGAGGAAGTATGGGCATTTGTAAAGCGCATTCCACCTCGTGCGAGCTTATCCATATGTACAGTATTTGCAACGGAAAGTTCCGTATTATAAATGGATACATCCCCTAGACCTAAATCATCGGCCAAAATAAAAACAATATTGGGTAATTGTTTTGCTCCATAAGTTAAAAATGGAGAAAAAAAAAGTAATATCATTATGCCCAGTTTATTTTTAGTAATAGTTAATTTCATAAAGTTCATTAAAGTCCTTACTCTTTGTTATAACAATACCCATTTAAATACAAGTTTTTTTTGATTAGTTGAACGAATTATAAAAACACCTTTATTCTCTTTTTCAAAGACAGATAAGAGTTTATTATCCGCCTCTTTAAGAATCACTCTTCCATGTATATCATAAACTATCCAATTTTCACTTTTATAATCGTTCCTAATAAAATTCAATAAGTTTTTTGAATATCCTGTTCTCTTTTTAATTATAAGAGGTGTTTCGACTAACGGAGCTGATTTATAGGAAGCCTTTTTCATTTCATTTAACTGAGTATTTAGGCTATCAATGAGTTTTTTATGTGTACTATCCTTCTGTAAGTTAGTATACTCAAGGGGGTCCACATTCAAATCATAAAGTTCTTTTCCCCCACCTTGACCATCCCACTTATTATAGTGAAATCCGTCTGCTGTTCTAATTGAATAACCATTTCCCCAAAGGCTTTTTTGAGAAAAGGCAAAGGGTTTACCCTCTCCATCAGGGTTCTTTAATAATGGTTGCAAACTTGTGCCCGAGAGGTGACTGGGAAGGGGTAATTCACATAAATCCAGCAAAGTGGGATAAAGATCCACTAATTCAACAATTCCCTGGGTTCCCTTATCCACAGGACCAACCCCTGGAGCAGAGATTATCAAAGGCACTTTAATTCCACCTTCAAATAAGGTCGGTTTTTCCCATAAGCCATGTTCCCCTAAATTATACCCATGATCCGAAGTAAACAAAATAATAGTACTATCACTTAACCCTAAACTATCTAATGCTTGAATAACCCTCCCCAATTGTGTATCCATCAAAGAGATAGAAGCATAATACCCTTGAATTGCCTCTCGTTGTATTTGATCACTCAAAGAGAAGTAACTTTCATGAATCAGTGCCGCTTTAGGAATGTCATCCCTATCCTTCGCAATCTTAGGCGCAATCTCTATCGTATTAACAGGATACTTATCAAAATATTTTTTAGGGGCGATGTAAGGAACATGGGGGCGATAAAAGCCTGCCACTATAAAAAACGGTTCTGGTTCTGATTTTCTCTTTTTTAAAAGTTTAATTACTTCCGTCGCTAAAATTC
>CAZLBO010000184.1:0-5355 GCA_964557725.1 uncultured Bifidobacteriales bacterium
GATAGACCACAGTATTCCCATACCAAAGACTCTCCAATGGCCATCTGTCCACTTGTGTAGGGTGGCAAATTTAATTAAAGGCCAGTCTATAATAGCTGTGAATAAAGGGATATAAAGCCAGAATAGAAATCGAGATGATTTAATCATACATTGAGAGAGTTAATGGAAGAATATGACAAAATAACCAATCATTTAAAAAGTGGATTTCTCAAAGATAATTAATTAATGTGCATCTGTTTTCTATATTGAAGTAAAAGCTTTAATAATGTGCTTTAAGCCATTTTAAATGACAGAAGCTTAATCGAAATTTATTATATGAATAAGCGAAGGAGAGCAATTTAGTTGAATGTTGAGGGTCAAATGAAAATAGAAGATGTCCAACCAAAATTTACGGGTGAGTTTTTTGTTCCTGGGGAATCAGGGGAGCGAATTGAAGCAGATCACTATTGTCGATATGAATTTGCTTGCCATTATGTGAAGGGGAAATCAGTGCTGGATATCGCTTGCGGCGCAGGGTATTCATCTCCGCTTTTTGTAAATGCTGGAGCAATAAGTTATGATGGTGTTGATTTAAATCAAGAATTGATAGCTTATTCAAACAAAAAATATGGTTCGGATATTGTTCGCTATCATACGGGAAATATCTGTACATTTGATGAAGATAAATTATATGATGTGATAGTATGTTTTGAAACAATAGAACACGTTGCAGAATATGAACTAGCACTTAAAAATCTGCATAAATTATTAAATCCAAATGGGATATTGTTAATATCTTCTCCAAATAGACCTGTTACCTCACCTAAGATAACTTCCCTTCAAGGCAAGCCTGCTAATAAGTTTCATACACAAGAATTTATTCCTGAAGAACTAGTAACTTTATTAAATAAACACGGGTTTATAGCTCTACAAACGGATGTTTATGGGCAACGACAAACTAAAGTGTATTCGAATAGATTAATTCAATGGATAAGTCGGTTACTTTTTGGAAGCTCTGCTGTAAAAACCTCGCCTCAAGTAGCACCGATAACAAATAAAACTCCTCGCTATTTTGTTGCTTTAGCAACAAAGGCATAGGGATCTGGTTATTGTTAAATAAACAAAAAAGAGTTGTTAGCTCTCTTTTAAAGCATATGTAAAATATTCTCCATGGAATGGGAGAGGGCTGTTGGACTAAAAAAAGACTGATAAATTTTTTGCCCATTTAAACCAATTATTTGACTTTCTTTTGGGTGATTAAAAACATATAAAATAGTTTGAGCCAATGCTTGACTATTACCAGGCTCAACCATGTAAATATTTTTTTTAGAAGTAAAAAATGTTTTTAATGCAGGGGTTTCTCCTGAAACAAGAGGTGTGCCTAATGCAGCGACTTGTACAACTTTGTTAGGGACAACCATTTGTGCTTTAATTCCTTTGTCAAAAATGCCCATGCATAGATCAGCCTGTAAAATTTCTTTTTGAATAGAGTGGAAGGGTTGAGGAGGAAGTTGAGTGACGTGAGTTAACTTATGCTTTTTTATGAGCTGTTTAATGTGCTGGAATGTTTGTCCTTTTCCAATTAATTTGAAACAAATAGGCTTTTCTTTTAAGATTTTAGCGGCTTCTATAAGTATATCAATTCCTTGGAGGGGGATATAATTTCCGTAAAATAAAACTTGAAATTTTTTTTTATTTTGTGAAATAGGTTTTGAAGTATGTTGTATTGGGTTAGGGGTACCTAAGGGGAAAATTCCGTATTTTTTATTTAAGTTGTATTTTTTGTAGAAGTAAGCTTGGTGTTGCTTTGTGTCAAAAACTAGAATATCGGCCATATGGGTTGAAGACCAATCTTGCCATTTACAGATAAACGATTGAAAGCTGTATTTTTTGTATAATTTCCTGTCTTCGATTCGAGTATTGTAACGAGAAGTGAAGGGGTCGAAAATTATTTTTTTACCTGTTAAAGTTGAGAAAATTTTTAAAAAAGGGACGAGTCGGTGTCCACCTTCCGTCACCCAAATAGCATTTACTTTTTTAAAGCACTTTATATATTTGTATAATAATATAAAGTGTTGAATTGGAAATGGAGTTCTTGAATGACATAAATGTGTTTGAACTCCTAAAGACTTTAATGTTTGTATAACGGCTTGGTTTCTTGGGTAATCTAGTTCGTGATTTCCCAATATACAGAGGTGAATGTTAAGTTTGTTCATGAAGCACTTTTTTTTGTTTTCGAAAGTATAAGTAAAACAGGCCACTACTTAAGAAGAATAGAAAGTATTCTACGATGGAATTCAATTTAAACAGATAAATAAAAAGAAAGCAAGGGCTGTAAATTAAACCACTTAAGAATAATGCAATTAAGTGCTTTTGTTTTAGAAGTGGCTTATTTGAGAACTTTTGTGTGAGTAGGAAGTTGACTAATCCGCTGATATAACTAGAAATTCCTGTTGCTAATGCAGCACCTACTCCACCCCACTTAGGGATGAATAGGAAATTCAAAATAATACCAGAAGCAATAAAACATGCTTGTGCAATAGGTAAAATATAAGTTTTACCCAGTCCCATAATTAAAGGGGAAGTAAAGGCATTAGGTGTATTTATAAAAATAAGAAACATAGCAATAAGTAAAATATGATAGCCCATTGAATAAGCTGGGTTTATTATTCCAAGGAGTTTGTCGCCAAATAAAATGGTACCAACGAGTATGGGTATTTGGATGCTCATGACTAACCAATTGGCGTAATTATAAGTTTGCCGATGCGTGCTGTTGATGAAAGTGGCTTTGTGTTCAGAAAAAATGGATAATAAAATATTGTCAAATGATTGCCTAATCGATCGAAGTAAGTTAGCAAGAATGACAATTACAGAATAGGTTTCCACGGTACTAATATTTGTGTATTGAGCAAGTAATAATAAGTCTAACCGAGTGGTAAAAGCCATAAATGATTCTGTACTAGCTAAGGGAAGGCAGTAAAGTAGTAGCTTCTTAGGTGGAAAAATAGAAAACGACCATTGATTCCATTGTGGTTTGTAGTAATAGATGAACATTCCTGTAGCGACACAGGAACCTAATAGGTTCCCTAAAAAAAAGCCCATTCCTAATCCATAGAGTCGGAAAGGGGTGAGGTATAGTAATAGAGCTGTTCCATAGGTAAAGAATGGGATGATAATATTTTTAACGAGTGCGGAAGGAAGTAATATTCTTTTATTAATAAGGGATTGAATGAGTAGAGTCCACAGAATTTGAAGAGGAATTGCTCCTAAAAAGAAGGATAAGTATTTGATAGATATGGGTATATTGTCTTGGTGAAACCATGGGATGATTTCTAAATGAATTCCTATAATTCCAAGTGTAAAGGCTAAAGAAAGGGCAATGGTGAGATTAATGCTTTTTGAAAAATCAGATAGGTAAGTTTCAGACTCTTTGACTTGTGAATAGTACCATATAAGTCCTTTGTCTAGGCCAAAGGTGCAGAACCTCATGGCGAGCAACATAAGGGCTTCATAGTATTTGAATTGCCCCCAAGGCCCTCCTGCAAAAAGGGCCGCA
Organism: uncultured Bifidobacteriales bacterium; assembly: GCA_964557725.1. Taxonomy (GTDB): domain Bacteria; phylum Fibrobacterota; class Fibrobacteria; order UBA11236; family JADFYW01; genus CAZLBO01. The sequence goes on from CAZLBO010000184.1 coordinate 3,536, forward strand.
CAGAAAAAAACTAAAAGTGGCGAAAAAACTTTAGAGAGATTATCCCAGATGAGAAAATAAGAGGCTTTATTAAGAAATTTTTTTTGTTCAATCGTAGACATATATTTCGTATTAGGCTTTGTCATGTCCCTTGATTAAAGATTTAGTCTTTTTTTTTAAATGGACTAAATGAAGCGTTTCCTGGCTAATGATTACTTATTTTTTCCCAATATTTATGGCTAGCTAAGGTCCAGTTTAGCTCATTTTTGACCCTTTTTTGTGCATTTATCCCCCATTGCTCAAGTTGATGTGGAAACTGTATTAGCTGCTCTATTTGAGTGGCAATATCAGAAATATCACCTTGTTTGACAAGTACACCTGTTTGTTGGTCGAGAATTGCATCGGGGATACCACCACTTTGACTTCCTAGACTGGGAGTACCGCAAGCAGCCGCCTCTAAATAAACCAACCCAAAGCCTTCTACTTCATTTGTCTCTGGCATGTGCCTGCTGGGTTGTAAAAAAAGATGAGCATTAGCATAGCAAGTGTTTAAATCTTTAGAGGGGATGGCACCTACGAGAAAAACCACATTGTGGAGACTGTACATTTGAATAAGCATTTCAAGTCGAGCCATGTCAGGTCCAATACCGCCGATAATGTATTTGATAGCATGCCCTTGCTTAATTAAAAGCGCTATGGCTTGAATGCAGTTATCAAAACCTTTTCGGGGAACTAATCGACCCACAGAAAAGCAAACAAAATCATTTTTGTTGATAGGGACTCTAAAAGGGGAGGGAGAGGTTTGGTTTTGTATTGCAGGAAAAAGAGGCCAAAGCGTGCCTGGTAAAATGACGGATCGTGAACTAGAATCTTTTATAAAAGAACTTAAAAGACTATCCGTATAATGGCTAATGCTGATGTGTTGCTTTGCTTCTTTTAATATAAGGCCTCTTAGTTCATTATAGGGACGAAACTTCCAAGGAAGGAGTTCTAGGCCAAAGTGAATCAAGTGGTAAGGAATGCCTAGTAACCGAGAGGTAATCCAAGAGCCCAATGCGGTATTGACTTGAAGGTTAATGATTTCAATAGGGCGATACCAAAGCGAAAAGAAAGGAACAAATAAAGTGGTGAAGAAAAAGGTACTGAGAATATTCCAAGAGGGAAGGTGGTGGTAGCGATAGAGGTTTTCAGGTAAGTGAGTGGAGCGAAGTTGGCCAAAATGAAGAAGGATTATTTGTTGTCTTGTACTTTCTTTCTGATGGTTGAGAAGTTGGTTTGCCATCGTTTCAATTCCCCCTTGAGTAGGGGGGAAGTTTCTTGTGATAAATAATATCTTTTTAGTTGCCATGAGATTCCTTACTCGAGAGCATACCATTGTAAAAAGCGGTCGGCTGTTCTTTCCCATGAATATTGTTTTTTAGCCCACTCTCTTTGTTGTTCAATTGTAAAGGAATCAGGTTCTTTTTTTAGCTCATTTTGTAGGGCTGTGGTAAATTCGGAAAGATTCTCTGGATCAATTTGAGTCCCAAATGTGCCTATAACTTCGGGAATGGAGCCTCGGTTAGAAGTGATAAGTGGTGTTCCAGTGGCTAATGTTTCAAGCATGGTATTGCCAAAAGATTCTTCACGAGATGGCAGAATGGCTAGTCGGCACTGGTGAAGCTGGTGAACAATCTCTTTTCCATCTAACCAATTTTTGAAGGAAACAAATTTCTCTAATTTAAATGTAGAGACGAGTTCGATTAGTTTTTTTTGATAGGGGCCATGGCCAATGATAAGCAAAGGGTGTTTTTGTTTTAAAACAACAGGGAGCTCAATGTATGCTTTGAGTAAAAGATCGA
>CAZLBO010000185.1:0-5350 GCA_964557725.1 uncultured Bifidobacteriales bacterium
TCAACAGGGCTGTTGATAGAAAGGGCGAAGGTTATTGCGGAGGTTTGGAGCACAAAGAATAAGGTTATTCAGGGGTAAGAGTGAGCTCCGATTGGGAGAAAACCCAACCAGGAATGGGGGCGTCATCAATACTACGCAAGGCACCTTTGAAGTTTACGTCATTCATTTTTGCTCCATTGAATGTGGCTCCTCTTAGGTCGGCTTTTGAAAAATTAACATGACTTAATGTTGCGCCTTTAAACTGAGCCTCTTGTAAGTAGGCATGGGAAAAGTCTGCGGAGTCTATGGTCGCATTTGAGAAGTTCGAGTTTGATAGCTTTGAATATGTACATGTAAAATTTTTAATTACCGTTTGTTTTAGGCTAAGGTGATCTGCTAAACATGACTTGAGCTGTACATGGTTGAAGTCTGCTCCACTAAAGTCAGAACCCGTAAGGTTACACTGTTCCATTTGTACTTCTTGAAGTTTAGCTTGTTTAAATTGAGAGCCTATTATTAGCGATTTATAGAGATCCGATTCATTAAAAGTAGAGTGGTCAAGAATGCAATCGGTAAGATTAACTTCTCGCATACTACACTTTGAAATTAGTGTTTGCTTTAGTTGACTTCCTTTTAAATCGACAGTATTTAAGTTTGAGTCTGTTATTTTCGATTCAGAAAGATCAGTTCCTATAAGAGAGGCTCCCTCCAATTGGCAATTATCAATTTGAGAATAAGTTAAATCGGCACCAGAAAGATTAATGCTTCTTAGGTTGGAGTGAAGAAGACTGCATTGGTGTAAGTCTGCAAAGGAGAGGTCTGCTTTTTCTAAAGTACAAGAAGTCCAGTGACTATTCTGCAAATGGGAACGACTTAAATCCGATTGATTAAAATGGGAAAATGAAATTTGAGCGTAGGTAAGGTGACTGCTTTTTAAGAGGACTTCTTTTAATTCAGAATCCTGAATATGTGCTTCAATCAAGGTGGCTTTAGAGAGGTCCCCATTGTTAAGAGTGACTTTGGCGAGCTTGAGCCCACTTAAATTGACTTCCATATTTAATGCTTTTTCAATTGTTAGTAATAAGGTGTTATCATCCTCTTCAAAAGAAAAAAGCAAGTCATTGTCTATGCTGATTAAATTAATGTTCATTAAGTGACTCTCAGATTAAGTGAGAAGAAATCTCATCTACATACAGCCAACCCTTATGGGTTAAGGCGTAGCGATTGTTGGGGTATTCTTCTAATAAGTTCAAATTTTTCCAGTAATCTAATTTTTTCTGGCTGGGAACTTTACTAAAATTTGTATTTATTTCGTTTAGCTTGAGTCCTTGGATCGTTCTCAAAGAAAGCCAAATAGTTTCAGAGTAGAGAGTCTCCTGATCTAAAAGTTCATGGTTTTCTTTATGGAGAAGACAGCCGTTTTGTACCCATCTTTCATAGTCTGCAAATTTTTTGGAATTAGCGATTCGCTTTTTTAAAAGGTATGAATGAGCACCAGGGCCAAGGCCAATATATTCTGTATGATTCCAGTAGTTGGAGTTGTGTTGAGAGATTTGATGGTCCTTGGCAAAACTGGATACTTCATAACGCTTAAAGTTGGCTTTGCCTAGCTTTTCTACTGCGGATAGATACATTTGGTCGTAGAGCTCGTCACGGATAGAATTTAGCTTGCCTTTATTTTTTAATTGATGAAAAAGGGTATTGCTCTCAATGGTTAAGCCATAAAGAGAAAGGTGAGCTAGGGGGTAACTCATGGCCATTTCAATATCCTGTTCTAAATGGAAGATCTCTTGGTAGGGAACCCCAAACATAAGGTCAATGCTGACTTGAGAAATATGCTTACATGCAAGTTCGATGGCAGATTGGGATTGTTCGGAAGTATGTGTTCGGCCTAGTTTTTTGAGAATAGTGGGGTGGAAGGATTGCAAACCCAAACTAAGACGGGTGACACCGTGCTGTTTATACACTTCTATTTTTTGTTGAGTCAAGGAATTGGGGTTGGCCTCAAGGGTAAACTCCTGTAGTTGTGAAAGATCAAAAGTTTCTTGAATTTTGTTGAGGAAGGAATCAGTTAACTCGGCGCTTAGTTCAGAAGGTGTGCCTCCTCCCATATAGAGAGTAGAGATTTTTGAACCTTGTAAATGACGTTGCTTAATTTCCTCAAAAATGGTTTTGAACCACCTAGGGTGATGCCTCTCCTTAGCTTTCCATGTAGAGAAGTCACAATAGGGACAAATTGAATCACAGAAGGGAACGTGAATGTACAATCCTAGCATACTTTTTGTCACTAATCGTGACGCTCCTTTCTTTCCCTTTTTCCAGTAAAATATAATGGAAAAGGGGAAGCTTAGAGAAAATTAAGTTTTGAAAGGGTAAAAAAAGAGTCACGTTTTGTGACGTTTAAACTATTTGTCATATAATGTGACGAATGAAATTAAAAAAAGACCTTTTTTTGTAGCAATAGAGGGTGTTTTTATGGCATGAAACTTGATAAAGAGTAAAGTTCAACTTGGAATGAAGGAGCCAAAATGATATATGAATCTTCAGATGCAACCGTCAAAAGATATTTGGAAGATATTCGCAAAACTAACCCTATCAATAAAAAGGATGAACAAGAGCTTTTTAGACTTTGTCGTGAAGGAAGTGCAAGAGCCAGAGCAAAATTGCTTAGTGCCAACATGCGATTTGTTTTAAAGGTAGCCTTACAATATAGAGGTTGTCCTATTCCTCTTCCCGATTTAGTAAGCGAAGGAGCAATGGGATTAGTTAGAGCCATCGAGAGTTTTGATCACACCCGTGGTCTTAAGTTTATCTCCTATGCTGTATGGTGGATTAAGGCTTATATCACAAGAGCGATTAACGAGCAAGGGTCTTTGATTCGTTTGCCTGCAAACCAGCATTTACGAGTAAGAAAAGCTTTAAAAGAAAACGCGAATGGCGGAGCTTTGAATGATGAAATCAGAGAATTGATTCGCTTGGGCGAAAGAGGGGGCTCTTTTGATGCTCCACTTAAAGAAGGTTCAAAGACTACATTTTCTGAAGTATTAGCAGATGTTAAAGCTGGGCGTCCTGATAAGAATGCAGAAATAAGTTCGGTAGAGACTTTTACAAGAGAGTTATTAGCGGAACTTCCCGAACGTGAAGCTAAAGTCTTAAAAGGTCTTTACGGAATTGGCTTTGAAGCACCCCAGACTTTAAGAGAAGTGGGTGAAAGCTTAAATATTTCTCATGAAAGAGTAAGACAGCTAAGAGACCAAGCTCTTCGTCGATTAAAGAAGAGTAAGTTCAAAGATGTTTTGAGAGAAAAGTTTGAAGGCTATATCGAAGCTATCTCTAACTAAGTCGCTTAAATAAAAATGAAGGCCTGTTTACTTTAGAGTAGACAGGCTATTTTTTTGCCATGAATCAAAAAACCTTTCAGTCTCTCAACCCTCGCTTTAAAAGAGTTCGCTGTAACAAATGCCGAATTCCTTTGCCTCATTGTATATGTAGTTATATGCCTTTACTTATTTTAGAACAGAAATTCTGGGTGGTGACTCACCGTTGTGAATTGGATAAACCTACGAGTACAGGCCCGATTGTAAATAATGTTTTAAAAAATTCTGAACGGGTGGTGTGGGATAGAACAGAACCAGATTCACATTTGTTAGCATCGCTTAAGTCTTCTTCTGTACTCCCTTGTCTTTTATACCCTGGGGAGGGTTCTCAATCACCTGAGGTGTTGATGGAACAAGCGGATAGAGAGAAGAAAGAGCTCCATATATTGCTTTTGGATGGGACTTGGAAGCAGGCCGCTAAAATGTATAATCAATCACCCTATTTAAAAGCGTTGCCACGAGTGAGCATTAACCCTAAAAACACTTCTGAATTTAAATTGCGAACGCAGTCTACAGAAAGCCGATTGTCAACGGTAGAGGCTACAATTGAAATTTTGGGATGCATAAGAGAACAAGTCGCCCAAGAAAAATTACAGTCCTATTTTGATTTGTTTCAACATTTTTACATGGAAACAAAATTGAATAAGAAGGAAATTTCTTTTCCTGAAAAATAAATTGGGAAGATAACAACAAAAAAAGCCAGCTCCTTTAGAGGAACTGGCTTTAAAAAGTAAAAGTGGGTTTATCGGTTTATTTTAATAACGATAATGATCCGCTTTATAAGGGCCTTCTTGAGGAATACCCAAATAGTCCGCTTGTTCTTTAGAAAGAGTCGTAAGTTTTACCCCTAACTTTTTCAAATGTAACCGAGCGACTTTTTCATCTAATTTTTTAGTCAACACAGAAACCTCAGCTTTGTAGGCACTGTTATTGACATGTAATTCGATTTGAGCTAAAACCTGATTGGTAAAAGAAGCCGACATTACAAAACTAGGATGACCTGTGGCACAGCCCAAGTTAAGCAAGCGTCCTTCTGCTAAAATCAAAACACTGTGGCCATCAGGAAAGATCCACTCATCAAACTGAGGTTTGATGTTATTTAATTTAATGCCAGGAATGCTCTTTAAACCAGCCATGTCAATTTCATTATCAAAGTGACCGATGTTACCTACAATCGCTTTGTTCTTCATTTTACTCATGTGAGCCGCTGTGATAATATCCTTATTACCTGTAGTCGTCACATAAACATCAGCATAACTTAATGCTTCTTCAACAGGTTTAACTTCGTAGCCTTCCATAGCCGCTTGAAGCGCACAGATAGGATCAATTTCAGTTACAATCACTCGGGCGCCTTGTCCTTTAAGAGATTGAGCGCAACCTTTACCTACATCACCGTATCCACAAACCACAGCAACTTTACCTGCTAACATCACATCACTGGCTCTCATGATGCCGTCTGTTAAGGAATGTCTGCAACCGTAAAGGTTATCGAATTTAGATTTTGTTACGGAGTCATTGACATTAATTGCAGGGAAGGGAAGCTTTCCTGCTTCAGCCAATTGGTATAAACGATGAACCCCTGTAGTGGTTTCTTCCGAAACACCTTTAATCGCATCTCTGGTTTTTGTCCATCTTCCAGGATTTGCAATAAGCTCTTCTCTTAGAGTCTCTAAAAAGACTCCTTCTTCTTCTGAATCTTTAGAAGGATTAAAATCGGGAACAGACCCTGCTTCTTCAAATTCAGCACCTTTAATGACTAACATAGAAGCATCGCCTCCATCATCAAGAATCAAATTAGGGCCACTGCCATCAGGCCATCTTAAGCAATGATTGGTGCAATCCCAATATTCTTTTAAGCTTTCGCCCTTCCAAGCAAAGACAGGAACCCCTTTAGGAGAATCAACGGTGCCTTCTTTACCAACAACAATGGCTGCTGCTGCGTGATCCTGTGTAGAAAAAATATTACATGATTCACTGCTTCGGCGCGCACCGAG
>CAZLBO010000186.1:0-5341 GCA_964557725.1 uncultured Bifidobacteriales bacterium
GGAATGGTACTTGCCAAATCTATTTATAGACAAAATGGAGAGTTACTACTCGCCCTAGGATACACTGTTGAAGGAAAGATATATCACAAACTTAAGGCTCTAAAGCATCCCTACTATTGGATACAAGAGGATGGAACGGAGAATATTATCCCTCCCGAGTCTATTTCTGAACAAGTTTTATTACAAGGGCAAAAAACAATTAAGGACACTGCGTCTAAGATTAAAGAAACCCTCGATTTGCAAGGCAGTACTTTGTATGACATTGAAACAGCCATGCTAGATACAACCAAATTTAAAAATGTAATTGTCGCAGACAAAGTTAAACAAAATGTTAGTTCTATTATTGACTCTATCATGTCACAAGATTCTGCACTGGTCAACCTTTCTACTTTAAGAACTAAAGGAAATTACCTTTATCAGCATGCTTTAGATGTTACCGTAACCGCTATTATTATAGGAAGCAAACTACATTTTTCTCGAAAAGAATTAGAAGAACTCGCCATTGGGTGTATGTTAATGGACTTTGGCATGGTGGTCATTCCCGATTCAATTACACAAAAAAAAGGAAGGTTAACCTTTCAGGAATACACCATTTTAAAAGAACATACCACTTATGGGTTTTCAATTTTAAGGGAAAATGAACGTCTCCCCATTAATTCTATACATATAGCCTATCAACATCACGAGCGACAAGATTGTGCCGGATACCCTAGGGGTTTAAAGGGCAATAATGAATACCCCATTAAAAGGCTCTCTGGGGAAAAAGGAATTATCCATCGGTATGCAGAAATTGCCGCTGTGGTAGATACCTATGTCGCTTTAATTTCTCCTAACCCCAGCTTCAATGCCGTTCGGAAAACACCCGAACAAGCCATCAAAACCCTCATCACCGCCTCTGGATCTCAGTTAAATAAAACCATTGTCGATACCCTTGTGACCCTCATCCCCATTTACCCTGTGGGAATGAGAATAATGATTATCGCAGATGACAAATACAATATGCTAGGATACACAGGCATTGTCGCCAGATACCGCCAAGATGCTCCCGATAAACCAAGTATTATGATCATGTTTAATCAAAAAAAAGAAAAAGTAAAACCCGTTCTTGTTGATCTCTTAGAAGAACCAAATATTAAAATACAGTTTGTCATGTTGGGATAAAAAAATATTTGAATTATCTGTCCATAAGTCTATCTTATAACTATGACAACTCCCAAAATTTTAATTGTAGAAGATGAAGCCAATATTCAAGAGCTCATTCGGTATAACCTTGAGCAACAAGGCTATCAAGTCGATAGCGCCTTTAATGGCAAAGAGGCCGAAAACTTTTTAAAAAGCTCTCCCCCCCACCTTATTCTATTGGATCGTATGTTACCAGGGAAGAGTGGGATTGAACTCTGCAAACAATTTAAACAAACGGCAGCTTCCGCTCATATCCCTATTATTTTAGTCACTGCAAAAGGGGAAGATCACGATGTCGTCAATGGCCTAGAGGCAGGAGCCGATGATTACATTCTCAAACCCTTTAGCCCTCCTATTCTGATTGCAAGAGTCAAAGCGGTATTGCGAAGATCTGCTTTAGCAAATCCCCAAGCAAAGGTTGCGGATTCACTCCTTCAATATCAAGAAATTCAAATTCACATTGGCAAACGAGAAATCACCGTAAACGAAAGACCCATTAATTTGACTTATTCGGAGTTTGAATTGCTCTTACTATTAGTCAAAAAACCAGGCTGGGTCTTTACTCGGAATCAAATTGTTCAGGGTATCCGAGGAGGAGAGTACCCCGTTACAGAACGTAGCGTTGATGTTACAATTGTGAATTTAAGAAAAAAGTTAGGCAAACTGAGCTACCTATTAGAAACCATTAGAGGAGTTGGCTACCGCTTAAAGGATGAAAAGTGAAAAGACGAAAAATATTCTGGCAACTTTATTTCTCTTATGTTTTTATCTTACTCATTACCCTTCTATTAATTAGTTGGCATGTTACCTCCTCCTTTAAACAGTTTCACTTAAAACAGACTCGAGAATATCTAACGACCTCGGCATTACTAGCTTCAATCAACTTAAAGCCTGCTCATCTTTTAAGTAAAAACCTTCTCCTTTTTCAGAAAAAACATTCCAAAGATAAAACCATTCGCTTCACCTTTATGGATAGTTTGGGAAATGTTCTTATGGATTCAGAAAAAGATCCTCTTAAAATGGATAACCATAAAAGTCGTCCAGAAGTGATTCAAGCCATTATGGGGATACAGGGGTACTCCGTACGCTATAGCCGTACACTAAGAAAGAACATGATGTATGTCGCTCTCCCTCTTAAAAATAATTCACAACATCACGGCGGAGTCATCCGAGCGGCTCTTCCTCTCACTGTAATTGAACAAGAATTATCCTTTGTATACCAGCAGTTTATATTAATGGGGTTCTTTCTCGTCACAGCCATCGGACTCTTTTCTTATTGGTTATCCCGCAAGTGGTCTCGTCCATTAGAAAGAATGAAACAGGTAGCCGATGAGTTTTCACTGGGGAACTTTAGCTCCAAGCTTCCTGATTCTAAATCAGAAGAAATCCATGGACTGGGAATCGCTTTACATAAAATGGCAGAAGACATTAGCCTGCGTATTCAAACCACCGAACGGCAAAAGATTGAACAAGAAGCGATTCTTGCAAGTCTCATAGAAGGAGTCATCGCCACAGATGAAAATCAGGTTATCTTTCGTATCAATCAAGCCGCTTGCCAACTTTTTCAAATTTCATCCCCCCAAGAAGCCATTGGAAATAAAATCTCTGACATTATTAGGCACCCTCAACTCTTAAAAATGATACAACAACTAGAACACTCAACAGAAGTAGTCGCAGGAGAGCTAGATACCAATTGGAATAAGCAAACATTTTTAAATGTTTACGCACGGCATCTTAAAATGCCAGAAGACCAAGCTTCATTGACTCTTTTTGTCTTTCATGATGTAACCTCTCTAAAAAAAATGGAGACCATGCGAAAAGATTTTGTAGCCAATGTTTCTCATGAACTAAAAACTCCTATTACATCGATTAAGGGCTTTGTTGAAACCTTACTCGGTGGAGCTATAAACGACCCTATTCATGCAGAAAAGTTTCTTCAAATTATTTTAAAACAATCAGACAACCTCAAGCTTATTGTAGAAGAACTGTTAACCCTTTCTAAAATAGAACAAGCAGAAAATAATTTGGAAAAAGAAGAAAGCCTTCCTGAACAGCTTCTCAATAATATAGTCGAATATTATACGCCAGAAGCCACCGAGAAGCGAGTCACTTTAAAAATAGAGTGCCAAGCCCAAAGCACCTGGCTTTTAAACTCTCGCTTAATAGAGCAAGCTCTTTCAAATCTATTACAAAATGCCATTCGGTACAATGAAGAAGGCACCACTGTCATCATCGGAGCAAGATTACACCTTAAAGAATTAGAACTCTATATAAAAGATAATGGGCCTGGTATCCCCGCAGAACATCAATCTCGATTATTTGAACGCTTCTATCGTTTAGATAAATCACGGAGCCGTGAGGGTGGCGGAACAGGTTTGGGACTCGCTATTGTCAAACATATCGCTCAAGCACATGCAGGAAGAGTAAGTTTAAAAAGTGATTCTAAAAACGGAAGTACCTTTTCTATTTTTGTTCCTCGCTCTAGCTAAAAATCAATGATATATACTGCATAAAACAGTATCTAGAAAGCTGTTACAAGTCATCACTATTGAATATTTACAGTTTAAATATTACATTATTCTTTTTTAAGAGTGTCCTCATGACAAAGTATAAATCAAACGCCATTTGCATTAGTATTGCCCTATTCCTTACCATTTTCGTACTCCCAAGTCACACCCAAACCTGGAATGAAGTCCTTAAAGTTACTGCTTCTGACAAAGCAAGAGGAGATGGATTTGGGTATTCCGTAAGTATTTCAGGCCAATACGCTATTGTTGGGGCCATTGAGGTTGGCGATGCGAACAACACAGATGCACTTGATACAACAGGTTCGGCCTATATTTTTAAACTTGATTCTACGGGAAGCTGGAACCAAATTCAAAAAATTGTCGCCACCGATGGAAATGCAAAAGATTACTTTGGACATTCAGTCAGCATTTCAGGCAATCATGCCATAGTTGGATCTTCTGGAGATGATGGTAATAGGGGCGCGGCTTATATCTTTAAAATAGACACTACTGGCAAATGGAATCAAATGAAAAAAATTGTTGCTTCTGACGGAACCAAACAGTCTTTCTTTGGTACTTCGGTCAGTATCTCTAATAGATATGTTCTTGTGGGAGCTCTTAGCAATAAGGGTTCAGCTTATTTTTTTGAAAGAAACTTTCAAGATAAATGGAATCAGGTACAAAAAGTAGTTCCCACTAGCCCCATCAGCAGTACTATCGGATTTGGACGATCAGTTAGCCTCTCGGGTCAATACGCAGTGATTGGAGCGGATGGCGAGGGGCCTACAGGGTCATATGCAGTGGGCGCGGCTTATATCTTTAAAAGAAATGGTCAATGGGATCAAGTTCAAAGAATTGTCGCCTCCGATAAAGCCAAATTTGCTTACTTTGGACATTCAGTCAGCATTTCAGATAAGTCTATTATTGTGGGAGCTCCTAAAAGTAATAAAAAAGGATCCGCTTATTTATTTGAACGAAACCCTCAGAACAAATGGGTACAAAAGCAAAAAATTATTGCCTCTGACAAAAACACTGAATTTGGAGGAGCGGTCAGTCTCTCTGGTGAGCGCGCCATTGTAGGAACAAGGTATTACACATCAGGATTTAAAAATGCCTATTTATTTGAGCGCGACACTAAGGGTAAATGGAATCAAACACAAAAATTAGTCACTTCTGATTTTAGCTATGCAGTAGCTATTTCAGGGGATCACGCTATTGTAGGATCTTTTGCAGGCGCCAATGTAAGATATGCAGAAGGTTCAGCTTATTTTTTAAAATATGGTATTACTCCCACAAATATCTATACAAAGAAAAATAATGGGGGCGCTTCATGGAAAAATAATATCACCATTTACCCAAACCCTACAAAAGGAAACCTTACTCTTGAGTTAACCAATTATCAAAATGAAGCAACCGTAACCCTTAAAAGTATTACAGGAAAAACAATCCATTCACAAACATATACTGATGTAAAAAGAATTCAAACAAACATTACAGGTCCCAAGGGGATTTACATTATTGAAGTCCAGAACAAAATGGGTAAGCAGGGCGTGTATAAAGTCATTAAGAAATGACTTTATGCTTTAATACTCGATAACCACTCTCTCGTGTAGCGACAGATTAATCTTTTCATGTTGTGGATTCCCGACCAT
>CAZLBO010000187.1:0-5339 GCA_964557725.1 uncultured Bifidobacteriales bacterium
TCTCACATCACTCTGGAGATAGAGCGCTTATTCTTACCCCCACCCGAGAGCTTGCCGTTCAAATTGAAAATATGTTAAAGAACCTCAATCGAGAGTTTTCAAAACAAGCGGTGGTACTTGTAGGTGGACTTGATCTTAAAGAGCAGCAAAGGAAACTAAAAGACCCGTGGCAGATTCTAATTGCGACACCAGGCCGCTTACTCGACATTTTAGGCACTCAGCCACAACTACTGAACAAAGTCAAAACATTTATCTTAGATGAATTTGATAAATTACTCAAGTTAGGCTTTATAGAACAAATTCGTGAAGTTCAAGCCCAATTACCCAAACAACATAATAGAGCCTATTACTCTGCCTCAGCTCCTCCAAAAGAACAAATGGATATTGGTGACGATGGTTCGCTTATTTCCTTAGAGTCTGAATTAGATACACAAGGCCACCAGAGTGAAGTTCTCTATTACTTAAAAGCAGTCAAAATTAAAAATAAAATCTTGCAGGAACTTTTAAATGAATCCACTCATGTCATTATCTTTGTCAAAAACAAAAGTAAAGCCAATCACTTAAATGGTTACTTAAAGCTCAATCACTTTACTACCGATATTCTCCACGGAAATTTAAAACAAGAAGAACGGTTAGATGTTTACCATCGCTTTATGAAAAAGAAATTTCCTATTTTAATCGCCACAGATTTAGCTGCAAGGGGTTTGGATACTTTACACGTCGATTTAATTTTAAATTACGATCTCCCCCAGAATGCGGTCGACTATATTCACCGCAAAGGCCGTACAGGACGCACAGGAAAAATGGGGAAATGTGTTAGCTTAGCGGGACCAGAAGACTTTATCCCCCTTCGCAACATTATACAAGGATTACAGTATGAGATTCCTGTTCATCCAGACTTTAGCCAACGGGATAAATGGCTGATGAAAGCAAGGGCAAAGCATCAACAGAAGACTCGTTTGAAGGATAAAATTAAAGGTATCAAAAAAGAACAGGGGCTTGAGGGGTAAAATGGCCTTTAAGCCCTAATTTCGTCCGTGTCCCCATTTGGTGCCAGGGACAACTGGTTCCAGGGACGCACGGTGCCAGGAACCAAAGGACAAAAAAAAATGCTTACCCGTTCAATATCCAATGCACACTCCATCGAAAGTTAATTCCTGGGGGATGAATACCTGGTTCAGAGTAATAGCGGTCATGGTTAAAGTTTTTAATACTGTAAGTAAGTAAAAAGGATTTAATTCTCATGGTGGTTTTAAAATCGAGAACCAAATAACTCTCTAAATCCACAGGATAAGAAGTACCGTTTAATGCCGAAGCCCAAGCTTTTCGCTCTCCAAACCACTCCCAATTCCAAGCAACGCCTATTTGTAATCGTTCACTCACAAAACGATTGCCCCATGCTAACTGCCCTTTATAAATTTGATGAGGAATAAAAGGATTTTCAAATACAAAGTTGCCCAAACGAAAAGGGTCTGTAACGTCACTCTTTATCACCCTTGCATGTTCTACAAAGGTCTTCCAATGACCTAGCCTAACCCCTAATCTCAAATTAAGAATTCGACGTAATTCAGAGGAGTAATTAACTTTTTGGAGGGCTAAAGAATCAGCAACTCCACTAGATACTAATGAATCTACAGGAAAGGTTCTGGGCAACACCGATTCATTAATAACATTATTATTCAACCCAATACTTGCCGTTAAAGTTTTCCATCGGTAAAATAAATTAACCTCTTGATGATAAATACTTTCATGAGAAAGTTCAGGGTTTGCATATTGAAAAAGAATGGGATTTACAGAGTAACGAGTCAACCAATCGGGTTGGTCTTGATAAAAATCAAACCCTGCTTGTAAAGAAAGTTCATACGGCAATTCTACCGTGGCTAACCCAAGATAATTCCACAGCCATTTTTTATCATTGACGATAAAGCTTTGACGTTCCACACCTGTTTGCGCCTTAAATGAAATATTTTTCCAAGTGGGATTCAATCGAAGTCGAGCGTATTCTTCATCTCTCCAACCCTCTTTGCGAGAAGTGATTTTTGAATTACTTAAGTTTTTGTTTTTGAAGTTTGCCCATAAATCGCCCTCTAATTGTTCACTTATCATTCCAATAGATAACTGTGGCCGTAAAATGGGGTGATTGATTTGATATTTTAATTCAGTTTTATCTTGAATACTAGCATAGTCTTCTTCCCCCATGTTACTACTTCCCTGACTTCCTCCATCGAATTCCGCCAAAAGGGTTTGTCGAGACACTCTTTTAATATTGCCATGGGACACACTCAGTTGAGTTCGCCCTAATTCTCCCATATGATACAAATGCGCGCCAATTTCATTCTGAGAGAATAACGCAGAAAGTGGCTTTTGTGTGGCCTCTTGATATTGGTCATCTCTACTGATAGAATCAGAAACAGGGGAACTCAATTGACTACTATTCTTAATCCAATCATAATAAATTTCTAACAACATTCTTTCGCCCAAATAAACACCCAACCGAGGACGAAGATGAAGACTCTCAATCCCTGCGGACACCCCGCCTATAACTATTTCAGAACTATCTCTTCCCAAAGAAATATAAGGTTGATGAACCTGTGGAGAGTAATCGTAAGTCAAACTATCCGCACTATGTGAGGAAAAATCAATAGCCAAATAACTGTTTTCCGTCATCATTCGACTAGCCGTTAATTGAAATGAATTTAAACTTAACCCACCCTTTTCCCATGTTATTGTAACTAAAGGTGTGTCTAATTGAGTGGGAACATGAGGAACTTCTACTAATTCATCAAAACGCCCTTCGCCCACTGTAAAAAACCGAGGACGCAAGACACCCCCCAATCCATATAAAGAAGCCCCTCCCCCTGCACCAAAAGAAGAACGATACGCCACGGGTCTAAAATTTTTAAGAGAAAATACTTGGCTTTTGACCCCAGGAAAACCTAACTCTTGACTCACCAAAAAAGGGAGACTTCGCACACATTGAGGAGCAGAAAAAGCGGGTTCTTCACAAGCTATACGCTTCAAATTCAACGAGTCAAAAAGTGTTTCTCGTTTAAGCCTAGCTATGGAATCTCTATTAGGCTTTACCAATGAATCCGATAAGGTACCGAGTGAACGACTCTTTATATAGGAAGAATCCGTGTGACTCGAATCCTGAAGGGATAAAGAATCCTTTAACTTGTTTTCTTTCTTATTGGGGGTTAACGCATTTGAAAAAGGCTTTTTAGGGGACGGATGCCTTGTAGAATCAACTTGAATAAAAGTGGTCTCTTTTTGTTCAATTCCACTCACCTCAACAGGACTTAAGCCTCCCCAAAGTACACCGAAGCAGAAAAGACATGATTTTATTTTAAACCCTTTTGCCATGGGCTTTCTATTTAGAAAATAGAACTCAATTAGTGTATGAGAGCCTCAAAAATAAATCAGCTCACATTAACCAACAATCAGTTGTCTTATCTCATCCCAATTATCACTATAACGAATACCCTTATCATCGATATAAATATCTGCATATAACTTACGAGTTCCTAGGTCCGATCCAGGAATAGGCATATTAATAGTGTCAAAAGGGATGTTTTCTTTGGTTAAAAAGTCCCGAACGGCTTTTTCATTTTCACTATGCCGACAAGTCCAAATAATAATTTTATGCCCCGCCTTGCGAAAAGCTCGCAGGGCTTTTTCAGCCCCTTCCTTCAAAGGGCCGATATGGGGATACTCGTGGTTTACAATGGTTCCATCAAAATCAACAGCAATTATCATGACTAAAATCCTCTCTTAGGTTTTATCATACCCTTTTTTTTGTGGAAAAACTAAAACTTCTCATTTTTTCAAAAAAGCCTTGATTCTGGCTTTCCATTCAGTTTAAAATTGTGGATATTAATATATCTTTATATTTCGATATATTGATAGATAAACTATTTACCTAAAAGGAGAGCAGATGAAAGCTCAGTTTTTTACTTCTGAAGCGGTGTCCATGGGACATCCCGATAAAATGGCGGATCAAATTTCTGATACGATTTTGGATGCCATGTTAGCCCAAGACCCTAAAAGTCGGGTAGCTTGTGAAACCATGATCACCACAGGTCTAGTTGTCTTGGCAGGTGAAATTACCACTACCGCAGAGGTCGACTTTCAGGATTTAGTCCGAAACACCATTAAAGATATTGGCTACACCGATTCCTCCATGGGTTTTGATTATAAAACATGTTCTGTCATGGTCGCTTTAGATAAGCAATCACCTGATATCGCTCAAGGAGTTTCTGCAGGGGCTGGCTTACACAAAGAGCAAGGCGCTGGGGATCAAGGCATGATGTTTGGATACGCTTGCAATGAAACCAAAGAATTCATGCCCATGCCTATTTATCTTTCTCAAAGACTTGTTGAAGGTATTGCCAAATTAAGGCAAAAAAAGACGCTCAAATACTTGCGCCCCGATGCCAAATCACAAGTGACTGTTGAATATGTAAATGGTAAACCAAAGCGTGTCGATACCGTGGTTGTTTCCACTCAACATGACGAAAAAGTAAAACATGCAACGCTTAAGAAAGATATTATTGAAAAACTCATCAAAAAAATAATCCCTGCTCGTTTGCTGGACAATAAGACTCGATACCTTATTAATCCTACTGGTCGCTTTGTTATAGGTGGACCAATGGGCGATTGTGGTCTTACAGGACGAAAAATAATTGTGGATACTTATGGGGGCATGGGTCGTCATGGTGGAGGCGCTTTTTCTGGAAAAGATCCTTCAAAAGTAGATAGAAGTGCCGCTTATGCTGCTCGTTATGTGGCTAAAAACATTGTGGCAGCAGGGCTCGCTAAAAAATGTGAAGTTCAATTAGCCTATGCGATTGGCTATCCTAAACCCGTTTCCATATTAGTAGACACTTTTGGAACAGGAACCATTTCCGAAGACGACTTAAGTCAACTTGTAGACAAAAACTTTGATTTAACCCCTGTAGGAATTGTAAAATCGTTGAACTTATTGAGACCTATCTACCGACCAACATCTTTTCATGGGCATTTTGGCCGTAAAGGGGATGGTTTTACTTGGGAAGTAACAGATAAAGCAGATACACTTAAAAAACAAGCCGCTAAGCTTTAAAAAAGGAATTTAAAAATGGAAGTAACTACAATAAATAACATCGACTACAAAGTCGCTGACATCTCTTTGGCCGATTGGGGCCGAAAAGAAATGAACTTGGCAGAAGTAGAAATGCCAGGACTCATGGCTTTGAGAAAAGAATACAAAGGAAAGTTTCCTCTTAAAGGAGCTAAAATCATGGGCTCCCTGCACATGACTATTCAAACGGCTGTTCTTATTGAAACATTAACAGAACTCG
>CAZLBO010000188.1:0-5329 GCA_964557725.1 uncultured Bifidobacteriales bacterium
TTCAGGGGGAATAGGATAAACTCTATGGTGAGCTACTTGGTCCGGAGACTCTTCTAAATGTTCTATTTTTATTTTCAACGTGTCATAAGATAAAAAGTGAAGGGAGCCCTCGTCAATCTTAACCCGTAAAAATCCTTTGTTCATTTTTATCACGTTTCTTAAATATTGTACATTTATGTCGATTATAAAATATCACCTTAAAATTTGAGCATATTTTGACCCTCTTTTTATCCATTCTCATCAGCCTAGGTACCCTTCTCTACTTTGTAGTACATCGACGCCTCTTATTTGGGCTTCAGAAGCTTGAAATTGCAGCTTCAAACCCCACTTCCCCCCTTCAAAAAGTGAGCGTTCTTATTTCCGTACGAAATGAGGAGGCTATCCTTACAGAAAGCCTCACTCACCTCGTTCAACAAGACTACCCGATGGAAGCCTTAGAGATTATTCTCATCAATGATCGTTCTAAAGATCAAACTCCTGTAATTATGGAGGAGTTTAGAAGTAAATACCCCCACCTTTTTAAAATCACTACGATTGAAACAGATAATAGCCTAGGGTTAAGTCCCAAAAAATATGCTCTTTCCCAAGGAATCAAATCTTGTACAGGTCAAATTATTCTCTCTACAGATGCCGATTGCCTTGTTCCTCCTACTTGGGTATCTGCCATGGCTTCCAAGTTTACAGAGAACACTTCAATGGTGCTTGGTTTAACCACTTACTTTCAAGATAAAACCCTCAGCCCATGGTTAATGGGAATGCAATCCTTAGAGTTTTTTTCTCACTCTCTCGTATCGGCCTCTTTAATTGGTAATCAGTTTCCAATCAATGCCAATGCCAATAATTTAGCATATACACGAGTGGCCTATGATAAAGTAGAAGGATTCTCCACCAACAGTCATATCATAAGTGGAGATGATGATTTCCTTCTTCAAAAAATTGCCAAGTCAAAAATAGGAGTCATTAAATTTTCAGCTGATCCTCTCTCTTATGTCACCACACGCCCCTCTACCAGTCTCACACAAATTTGGGAACAAAGAAAAAGGTGGGCAAGTAAATGCAGTTTTTATGGAGCCAAACAAGTCACCTTTCTTTCCACTATTTACGCTTATTATCTACTCATTTTTCTCATGATCTTAGCGGGTATTGTCTGCCCTATTTACTTAAAAATTGGTCTTGTGGTATGGTGTTTAAAAACCTTTATGGATTATCAAGTGATGAAAAAAGGGGCACAAATCTTTAAGCAACACAACCTTCTCTCTTGGTTTCTTCCCACAGCAGTGGTTCACATCCCTTTAATTATTTTTGCCGTAGCCTTTGGAAGCTTTGGACAGTTTACTTGGAAGGGGCAAACCGTTAAAAAAACGGGAAAAACTTCTTAATAGAGACAATAATTGAAAAATTCTCATTGTTTATAGTCTCCCTTGCCGATTTAGACAGCGAAAATTTGTTTTTCGCATAGATTACCCTATAACAGCTTCGGGGGACATCGCTGTTATATAAGGGGGAGCAGGTGAATAAGCTTTTAATATGTATATTGAGTTTTGCCTTTTTTGTGGATGCAAGACAATTTAAGCATCCAGGTATTTCTAATAGCCAAGCCGAACTAGATCAAATTAAAATACTCGCTAATGCACCTACAAATAGTGTTATTAAACAGGGTTACCTAAGGATGCTTAAATCCGATCTTTCAAAATTAACTTACAAGCCTTCCCCCCATGACACAGTGCTTGTCGCCTCTGGTAGTGTCGTCCCAAAAGGTGAACGTGATCTTAATACAGGCTCAAGCGTCGCTTATGCACACGCTCTTAGGTGGGTCGTTACTGGTCAACAACAATATGCAAATAAGGCCATTGAAATATTAAACGCTTGGACTATTATTAAAGAGATTAAAATAAGCAGCGGTAAATTAAAATTACAAGATGAACTTGAAGCAGCTTGGTATGGGCCTAAATGGTTAGCTGCCGCCGAAATTATCCGCCATTACAACAAAGGTGCAGCAGGATGGTCTACCACTGATATCAAAAAATTCACAGAGACCTTTGTCGCTGTTTTTAAACGAAAAGCCCTCTCGTGGGCTGGCCAACCCTTTGCTCCCAATCAAGGGATTTCTGTTTCTCTCCATCGAATGGCATTGGGTGTATTTACTGATGACAGTACTCTCTACTTATCAGGGCTAAACCATTTTGTAAATGATATACTCAACAATAATCCAGCTTGGCAACAGGCTATTTTACCGTCTGGTGAAATTTGGGAAATTAACCGTGGAACTGGCGGGGACTGTGCGCACGCCTCTCTCAATATTGAAGGCATTTTTAATATTGCAGAATTAGCATGGAATCAGGGAGATAATATCTATGATGATAAAATAGAGAATGACACCCTCCCTCGACTTCTAAAAGGAGCTGAATATTTTGCAGAAATGCTCATCGCTGGTCCCGTTAAAACAACAGAAGAGGGTTTAATATCCTGCTCCGGAAAACGGACTTTAACTTATGAAATTTCTTACAATCATTACACATTTAGATCGAAAAAAAACTACTCAATGCCTTTTTCAAAACAGTTTCTCGAAAAAGAAGGAAGACCTTCTATGGGGTCCATGGGTAAGTTTCTCCCTTGGGACACTTTTACCCATGGTGAGCTCAACAATGGGTTTACGGCTATTCAACCCACAGTGAGGTCCATTCCAGCAAACCACCCATTTAAGCAACTAAAAAACAGCATCCACTTTTCTTTTGATAAAACCTATGGCACTCGTGCAATTGTGGAAATCTATAACTTAAGAGGTAATCGTATTCAAAGTTTACCACTTAACCATCAAGGAAAAGTAAAATGGAACCTCCTCTCTAAATCGGGGAAAAAAGTAAATGAAGGTACCTACATCTATTCTTTGAAGAACAGTGGAATTCGTACCACTCAGACCAACGGCCTTTTGTTCATTCAATGATCTACGGATTTAAGACTCGAACCTTTTGTTTTTAATCAAATTTAGTCATTTATTTCAAATTGAAGGTTGAACTTTAAATTTGAAATGGTCCTATTTTAGCGTTTCAGGAGGCAAATTACTTCCTAAAAAATCGATTCACCTTAAAATCCAAGGCTAATCCATAACTTATTTTGGGAGACTCTTGGAAGGTTGCCGTATAAAAATAATGATGCCTCACTGTACCAATCACTCGAAAATCGGAAGAGAAATTCTTATATATTCCTAAAGAAGAAGTAACAGAAGCTAGTTCATGAAAAAAATACTTGTAATAATCAAATTCAACAGAAGACAAGTAATTTAAGCCTAAGAATTCAGGTAGAGTGTTCAATGTTACAGCATGGATGACTCCATAATAAACACGATTGCCTTGCTTAGAATAGTCAGTACGCACATCGTCATTTTCTTCAACTAAATCACTTTTATACTCTTGGTTATAAGCGGTAATTAAGTTGTCAATTCTAACCCCTAGCTTCCCAAAAAAAGTGCGACGAAAGCCTAAACCAAGAACCTCTGAAAAAAATGACCTATCGGAAAAGTTTGAATAGAGTAAGCTTGATTCTATTCCAATGTGCTCTGAGATATTCCAGCTGACATTACCGCCAAAAGAATAAAAAGGAATTTTCCAATGAACATTCGATTGACTCCCGTAGCTTTTTTCATCACGAAAAACCAACGATGACTTGTCCCTCTGATAAAAAAAAGGTTTTATCCTTATTTCACCTTTATCCCCACTCTCTGTAACTTTAGCTGCATTTTGTGGTAGAGGGCTGATTAGTAATGATCGCTTAACAGAATATGTAACACAATTTGACAAACCTAAAGTAAAAATCACCATAAAAGGAAAACGAAGAAACAAAGTTTTCACCTCCATTTTAAAAGGAATAAGACAAACTCAATGCTACTTTAGGAGAGTAAGGGGTTCGCGCACTCTTTTTATTCTTAATAAAGTTCATACTTACATGAGGAGTTATTTTTTCATATGAAAAAGGAATCAAATTTAACAAAACCACTCCTCCAAACAAAGCGATTGCAGAAAAAACTAATCCCTCTTCTCCTGATGGATCATCACTTTTGCTTTCGGGGTACTTGTCTTCATTCGAATTTAAATAATTAGCGATCAATAAACTCGCAAACCCTCCATAGATTATTCCTTCTTGATACGAATTGTACTTTCTCCAAAAAGTGATCTTTTGAGCATCTTTTTTTATAACAGCATTTACTAGCATAATATTTGGAAGTACACCAAGACTCAGTAGCACTAATGAGGCTGACGCTTCTTTAAAAGTCCACACCTCCCCTCTAGCGAGGCCATTTAAAATAACCCCCTCACCAATTAAACCTAAAGAAACCTTTGCTAAGGGAGGAACAATCAAAAAGTAATCTTTTACCTTCCCATGAGGGTTCTTTATTCCCAATAAAAAGAGTCCTAGAAAAAAAACTGTCTTGTACCGCATAACACCTTATTTAAAACAAAAAGCATCGTCCATTCAGGTTGAATCCCCTCTAGTAGCCTTTAAAAGGCTTTTAAAATAGTTAAAGCAATCAGTGACCTCAATGTAAACAGATAAAACTAAAGCTTCAATACTTTTATTTTGACCTTTCCCCATTTTTAATGGCTTGCCTAAAGCCCCCTTTTAAAGCATTTTTGTCCCCCATATTTTTAATCTTTGGTAAAAAATGAATCTACCTGGCCCAATCATTGTACAAAGTGACAAAACAATCCTTCTTGAAGTCGCTCATCCCCTTTTTGGAGAGGCACGAGACCAATTATCCACTTTTGCCGAGCTCCTCAAAAGCCCTGAACATATTCATACTTATACTATCTCCCCACTCTCATTATGGAATGCCGCTTCAGCAGGTAGAACCACTGATGAAATCCTCCAGATTTTAAATGGATACAGCAAATACCCTGTCCCTGGTAACATCGTGACAGAAATCGATTCTCTCATGGAAAGATACGGGAAGATCCGTTTCATTAAAAAAAATGTCGATATTATTTTAGAAACGGATGATGATATTCTTTTAACCGAAATTTGTCGCAATAAAAAAATTGGTGTTTTTCTAGGAGAACAACTCAATAAATATCAAGTGGTCGTTAAACCTATGTCTCGTGGGCTCCTCAAAATGGAATTGACTAAACTTGGGTTCCCTGTTGAAGATTTAGCGGGGTATCTGAAGGGCAAAGAGTTAGCCATTCAGTTCCGAGAAAAAACGCAAAGTGGACATCCTATGAAATTAAGAAGCTATCAGGAAGAGGCTTCACAAGCGTTCTATGTTGGTGGAAGCGAAAAAGGGGGGTCAGGTGTCGTCGTTCTTCCCTGTGGAGCGGGCAAAACTATTATTGGA
>CAZLBO010000189.1:0-5318 GCA_964557725.1 uncultured Bifidobacteriales bacterium
GGAAATTCCTGTAAAAAAAGACAGCAAAGGGCGTTTAGTTGTGGATGTTAAAGTCTATTTATATAGGTTGGCGGAATAATGAAGGTAGAAATTAAAAAATGGGCTCTGCTGAGTTTAATCAGTGCACTTTCTTGTTTTGGAGAAAACTCTCCGTTTGCAACGCAAGGCCTTGGCCTTGAAAGAAGCCCTCGGTCTGTTCGCGAAATAGGGTTAGGTTATGCGGGCCTATCTTATGTCAGCAAAAAAGGAGCTTCTTTATTGAACCCCTCTATTATGGGTTTTAATACTGTGACAACATTTCAAGGAATTATAGAGAGTGGCGTTAATTTTATAGAGGATGAAGCCGGGAAGAATGCACTATCAGGTGGAACTTTACCTTTTCTTAGTTTTAATTTTCAGGCAGGAATATTAGGCCATTTAAGTTTTTCCTATTTTCAGCGGTTTAATCGAAACTTCTCGTATGTTGCGACAGACTCCCAAAAAGAGGAGATAACCAGTGTGACTTCTGGAAGTAATGAGTTGATTTTTGGTTGGGGAAGGACGATTACAAAAAACTTTGCCGTTGGAGCCAGTTCTAATCTTTTATTGGGAAGGGATTTATCTATTCGGAAGACGATCTATAAAGATGAGAAGTTAAAAGGCCTAGAAGGAGATACAACCGAAGTGAGACGAAGTGGTTTTTACCCTACTCTTTCGGCTATTTTTGTCGAAAAAAAGTATAGTGTGGCTGCTTCAGCAACTTTTCCTTTTAAATTCACAGAAGAAACTCAAAAAAGTGTGTATGGGCAGAGTTCGAATAAAGGGAAAGAGCAGGAGTTTACACTTCCTACAAAAGTAGCCCTTGGATTTACTTATCGCCTTAAATACAATAAAACTCTGGTTTTGGATATGGTGACGACGGATTGGGATCAGAAGATATCAGATAAAATGAATCGATCTTTTCAAGTGGGTTTAGGCTATGAGTTTTTTAAAAAAAGAGGCTTATATGACTCTTATGTGTCAAAAATCATCTATCGGGTAGGCGTAGGCTATGAAAGGTTGTACGTAAATGAAGTCAATCAATTTCGGTTAACGACTGGCTTGGGGTTACCCCTAGGGAAGCGTGGTAGCGTGGTGGATTTAGCCTTAGAAGGCGGGCGTAGAGGTTCCATTGCAAATGATTTGATTCAAGAGAACTATGTGAAGCTCTTTGTTTCCATGACAGGTGCAGGAGTTTGGGGCAATACTCGACGGGTTCGACGCTAGATAACGTTACTTTTTTGGCTTACTTTGTTTTTTTGAGTGAAAGTATTTTAAATAGACTTAAAATATTGAGGGACAAAAAGCTAAAAATGGATTAAATTTTTAATCAAATTTGAAAATGGGTTGTTTGAATAGAACAAAGTGATTTTTGAAGTTAATTGATAAGGTAGTTGAAATGACTATTGGCAAGAATAAAGCTAGACCAAGGAGAAAACTTGAATAATAAAAGAAAGATAAAACAGATCATTTTGTGTGCCCTTATATGTGGTATCACTTGGTCGGTAACCGCCGCACAAACTCCTTGCCCCACAGGCAATGACTGGGTAAGTGTAGATGGTTTTGTGGATGGAGACAAAGGCGATGTTACTTCTCAAAATGTAAACCTTCTTAAAAACACGGTTGTTCTCGTGTCAGTAGGTGGTGGTTCAGGTAGTAGTAGTAAATATGACTGGAAATCATTGCCTCCAGCAACTTATTGTACAGGGACTCTTGTCAGTGAAAAATTAGTTTTAACGGCTGCTCATTGTTTTGATAAACAAGTGATTGTTGATGCATGGAATAATGCAGGTTATAATGGAGAAGATTTATGGCCAAAATACAAGGGAACGCAAACCCCTATTACATCAAAGGAATTGGCTGAGGTTTCAGGTGTTTCATTTCAATATCAATCTCCAAACTTCCCAAGTATTCCCGATGATGTCGTGGAAATGGTTGAGTCAAAGTATGATGACTACATGGATGTGACTGTATTAAAATTATACAATAGCCATGTAGATGATCATGGTGATTACAGATACGCGATATTAGACGGAAACCCCATTGATCAAAATGAGTATGTTTGGGATCTTATGCATCCTCATGCGGAATATTTAAAAGTAGATGAGGGCTTTTTGAGTGATATTTCTCAATGGCCAACCGCTGTTTTTATTGAAGAATTGGATGTGGAGGCGGGAGCTTCTGGTTCAGGTGTTCTTAGAGGAGGGTTAACAAACGCTCGAGGAATCATTGGAATCGCTACCGAACGCGTGTGTAAAGACGGAAAAAAATCGGTTATGGCTTGGGCAACCCCACAAGTGGCGGCTTATTCAGCTGATTTAAAAGCGTTAGCATATGGACCCGCCTTAGATTATTCTCGAATGATTGGAGATGCAGAGATAGATTCTAGGTTTTATCTTGATTCAAGGGGACCGCACTTTGCTTCACTTGAGAGCGGATTTGATGGTGCATATTATAAGCTAGAAGTTGGCAGTCCAGGGGGCGGCATAAGCGGAGGTTCCGATGCCATTCAATATTCTTATAAAAGAGTAGATAAAACTTGGTCAAGAACGGTTATTGAAGCAAGGCTTTTAGCGAGAGAAGAGAGCCCCTCACATTTTGGTGTGATGATAAGAGATAACTTGAACCCTACAAGCGCCTATGTTTCAATTATTTTACAGGATGCACCCATTCCAGGAATCCAAATTCGACTAAGAAGTGGAGAAGGACTTCCTTCGAACTTGATTTATGATGAAAGTGCGGATTTAGGGTGGGGAACTTGGTTGAAGGTTGTCAGTGAGAATAATGGACAGGGAAACATGCTTACACTCATGTCCTCTTTAGATGGGGTTAATTACACGAGTCATATGCAAGTGCCAATTTTTTATGGAAATGATTATCACATGGGTTTGTTTGCTTATGCAGATTATGGTAGTAACAACACAGCCTTTTTTGATAACGTTTTTGTAGGGAATGAATATCTATCCGTACAAAATGGAGTGATTGCAGGGGCACCTCTTTCTGCTCAAGTGAATGAATTGAGTCTTTCTGTTAATAAAAATGCATTATCGGAAGATGCTTTTGTGAACGTAAAGGTAGAGGGAATTAACAATTTAGGAGTGACTCCTTCTTCTGTTGTAATTAGCGATATGAATATAATGTTTAGAAATATCACCGATGAAACTTATCGAAAAACCTTGTTTTTTGATAATGATTTAATTTTTTCAAGATATAGAGTGACCATAGGAAAAGGTCCTAATAATGAAACGGTTGATATTGAAAGTATGATTTTAGGAAGTGGATTGAGAGAACGTGAAACTTATGAAGGGTTAAAAACTTCTAAGACCTTTCCTGGTCTTAACTTTCCTGTTCCATATGGCTATGCAAGCGCTTTTAAATTGCCTGGTATTAATGGAACGAGAACTTTCACATCCTTTGTTGTTCCTCCAGGAGCGAAAGACGTTAAGGTTTCTACTAGAGGTGGAGAAGGTGAGTCAAACTTATATGTAACTTATGATGGCATGGTTTCTGATAGTGCAAATGATTGTGCTTCAGAAGGCGCTGGAACGGTAAAAGAGTGTGCATTAAATAATGGCGCAGGTACTTACAATGTTTTACTTGAAGGCTCTGGTTATGAGGGAGTTATGTTAGAACTAAACTATACGCCTCCAGTAGCAGTGACTTATTTAAGTGACTTAAATTATACCGAAGTTTCAAATGGCTATGGTCCGAGCGAAAAGGATCAAAGTAATGGTGGAAAATTAGCAAATGATGGATCTGCTCTTACTATTAATGGAGAAACATGGGCAAAAGGAATTGGGGTACACTCCGGTTCGGAATTAGTATGGGACTTAAGTCAAGGCCAGTACTCAGAGCTTCATGTGAACATGGGGGTAGATGATGAAGTTTCTAAAGGAACGGTACAATTCCAAATATGGGCAGATAATGTTTTAAAATACATGAGTCCTATAATGAATGCGAATGCAAATAGTCTTAACGTAAATGTTAATGTTGCAGGAGCAAAAAGCTTGAAGCTCATATCAACTAAAGCTTGGGATAATAAAAATGGAGACCATGCTGATTGGGCAGATGCGAAGCTTTTGAGAGATAGAAGTGGAAATGTACCTTCTGATTTAGCGAGTGGTACCTATAACATTGTAAGCGTCAAAAGTAATAAGTGTTTAGATATCCGAAATAGCTCTAGAACAATAGGGGCTTCTGTGATTCAATTCAATTGTAATGGTTCACTTTCTCAGAAATTTAAAGTGACAAAGAGGAACGATGGCTTTTATCGAGTGAAAAATGTTAAAAGTGGAAAGTCGGTAGACATTAAAGATCACAGTTTAGTGTCGAAAGCGAATGTTATTCAGTGGACTTCTCATAGCAGAACAAACCAACAATTTGCTATTTATCCTTATAAAAATGACGGTGGATTTGTTCTTATGGCTAAGCACAGTAATCAGGTTTTAGATGTGAAAGCCGAATCACTTGCTAGTGGTGCAAATGTCATTCAGTACCCATTTCATGGTGGGGCGAATCAAATCTGGAAATTTATTCCTGTAGAGAATTAATGATAGATTGAGAAAAAATGATTTAAAAAGCCTCGTTGTGATACAACGGGGCTTTTTTTATGCCCCTTTTTAGGATCCAGCTTGAAAACTTCATGTTAAAATGAAAGAATGAGTCAGGGGAGGATTTTTAAAGTCAATGGTGTATAAGTGGGGAAACCAGGCTCATCAGGCTCATAATAAACAGCGTTCTTTTCTGGTGCTTTGCCATGAGTTTCCGCCTTTGGGCGGAGGAGCAGGTTGGATGACTTATTTACTTTGTTTGGAGCTCCACTTGAGAGGTCACCATATTGAAATATGGACGAATAAACCGGCATATACTCAGCCCTTTCCTTTTGAAGTCGTTTACCTTCCCTCATTGAGAAAGGTGCGCTTTTCTACAAATTTTTTTGCCATGGGAAGCTTTGTCGTACAAAGTATTTGGAAGGCTCTTCGCACTCGGCCAGCGGTCGATCATATTTTATCCTCCATGGCTATTCCTGCAGGGTTTGCGGGGCATTGGGTTTCTAAAATTTGGCGACGGCCACATTCTATTTGGTATTTGGGAAGCGATGTGCATGCAGGGAAGGAGACTGGAGCAGGGGGCTTACAGCAATACTTACTACAAAGCCTTTGGGAGCGAACGCAGGTTAATTTTTTTGCTTCTCGGAGCTTGTTAAAAATGGCAACAGAAAAGGGGGAATCCCCCCAACGGTTATTTTAACTATGGCCATTGAATTTTAATCGTCCGGGAACTTTTTGGGCTCATTTTAA
>CAZLBO010000190.1:0-5257 GCA_964557725.1 uncultured Bifidobacteriales bacterium
TGAGCTAATCGCAGGAATAAAACCCGACTCTTGCTTAATTAAGGCAAGGACAAACCCTGCGGGCAAGCTATTTTGAGTCGAGTACTTATTAACTAAACCCTCGAAGTGAACAGGGTAAATCAATTTTAATATTTTTAAAGGAACTTTTTTCCATTGATCATTTTTAATCTGATAGCCTAATTTCCTGGCCAATTGGTAAGAGCGAGTCTCCCATGAATCCGCAAAAAGATTCGAGAAATAATAAAGAAACCATGGGTTTTTCTTATTCTCCTTATAGGCCGATTCAAAAGTAACAAAGGCCAAAGTATCTAAGTTCAATTTATTTAAAGTGAGAATATCAATATAGGCACTATTTCCGCTCATAATATTTGAATCGTACCGAGAGAGGTTTTCTTTTATCCATGCTTCTACATTCTTATCTTTCGTTTCTTGTGGCACAAACTTTTTGAAGTTCTGTTTTGTTTTTAAGTTAAGCACATAAGATTGCGACATATGCCCGTAAAAATTTAAAGGATACTTTTGATAAGTTTCCACGAAAGCAGCCATCGCCTTATTCTTTTGATTTAACTTCTCATATGTCTTCCCTACCCAAAAGGCACAGGCAGGTACAGATTGAAACCCTTCCTTTTGGTTCTTTCCTCGATTAAAATATTCTAATGCCTTCTCATATTCACCACCCTTAAATTGGCTATATCCACTTCTAAAGTTTGCCCAAAACCCTCTCTTTTGTTGTTTAAACTGGGGAAGCAATTTTTGATATTCTAAAGCAGCCAATTCAAATTGACCAGCCTCCTCATAACTCCATGCTTTTGACCAAAAAATTTCTTCTGTCTTTCTATGGGAAGGAAAGGCTTTCGTAAATGTTTTATACCATTTATTTGAAAGTTTTATATTCCCCTTCTTTTTATAAGCTCTCGCAATTTGAAGAAGTACATGTGGCTGATTCCCATAAAGTGTTAAATATTTTTTATAGTAATGAATGGCTTTTTTATACTTCTTCATTTTAAAATGCAGACCTGGATGAACCAACCGCATTTTTTTGAGAATTCTTTTGTTTTGTGTCACACTAGGGAGCTTCATACACCGAGCAATCGCTTTCTCTCGGTATCCCTTTTTACCTTCGTACTGAAGAAGAGTCAGCTCCATTTCCACCCCATTTTTTTGGTCTATTCTCTCCTGATTGACTTCTTGATAAATAGAGTCTAAAAAGCGGTTGTAAGGAGAGAGTTTAAAAATTTTCTTTAATCTCTGATCCTTTACCTTTGAAGTTTGCGTCCCCTTTTGTTGCGCTAATAAACTCAATAAAATTTTTAATTTATTTGAAGAAGGAAGGTTGTTTTTTAACTGTCTCTCCAAGTAGTTTTGACTGTACTCCGAGGGTTGCATCAATTGAGCATGTACGCCCCACCACTTACGGGCAAAAAGCTTTCTCCATGCCTTTTTCTTTATCCAATTTAACCCATGGCTCAAAGCACTATCTGCTTGCTCATACTTTTCGGTTTTTACATAAGCATTGACCAATACATGTAAGCGATATATTTCTGATAACCGCTCTTTCGCACGCAAGGGTTCCAATATTTCAATGGTCTTTTGAGGCTCTGTTTCTAAGTAAGTGGCTCCTTCACTAAAAGCTTTTTGAAACGAAGAGCGTGACTGCACATCAAGGGAATCGAGGGCATCAAGGACATAAGGTAACTCCATCCACTCATTTAAGGACGTCCCTTTTTCTCCTCCTACAGCCTGAAAAGCAAAGACCAATAAAATAACCTTTAACAATATGACCCACTTCTTATACAATGTTTATCCCCACCTACATATCCTAACAAATAAAATAGCTATTATGCCAGTGGGATTGAAAGTATTATGGGTTAAGCACTTAATTCTGATATTGTGGCAATTGCAAGGAGTTTAAAACAGACTCATAATGAGTCTGTAAATAACTGTTAATTTCAGAAGCACTAGAAAGTAACCTTACCTTTTCCCAAACATCCTTAGCCTCTTGCATGGATATTTTACGAAAAAACTTTCTTACTTCTAAAATACTTCCCGCTCGCATGGATAACTCATCGACGCCCATACCCAAAAGTAATAAAGCAGAAAAAGGGTCTCCTGCCATCTCACCACAAACACTCACTGAAATTTCCTTTTTTTGTGCAGCCTGTACCACCATCTCAATCATTTTCAAAACCGAGGGGTGGTGTGGTTCAAACATCTTGGCTATTTTTTCATTTCCCCTATCTACAGCTAAGGTAAACTGAATCAAGTCATTCGAGCCAATACTAAAAAAATCACAAACTTCAGCGAGTTCATTCACTAAAATTACAGCCGAAGGAACTTCAATCATACATCCCACTTTAATGTGAGGATCATAGGCCACCTCGTGGCTTTTTAATTCATCCATCGCTTGAATCAAGAGCTCCTTGGCCTTCATAAACTCTTGTACATCGGAGATCATAGGAAACATAATTTTCAAATTTTTCTCAACACTAGCCCGAAGAATCGCTCTTAATTGATCCTTAAACAATAAAGGCTTATCTAAGCAGACTCTAATCGAACGCCATCCCATAAAAGGATTTAATTCCTCATCCTCGTGAATCCCAGGAACAAGTTTGTCTCCCCCAGAATCAAAAGTTCTAATGGTCACCTCTTTGGGGTGCATTCTTTCTGCAATTTTTTTATACACTTCATATTGTTGTTCTTCACTTGGTATCTCTTTAGAGGCCAGTAATAAAAACTCCGAACGAAACAGGCCGACTCCATTTGCTCCGTATTGAATCACCTTATCTAAATCTGTGGGCAACTCAATATTAGCCAATAAATTAATTGACTGTTCATCACTCGTTTTAGACTCCAAGTCCATCACATCAAGTAATTGTTCTTCTAAGTTAGCATAGGCTATACATTTCGCTTCATAAGTTGCAATCTCTTTTGCCGTGGGGTTCACAATAAGCAACCCTTTATTTCCGTCTAGTATCACTAATTCATCATCCGCAATATTCAGACTAGAAACAGAAATCCCTGTCACTGCTGGTACTTCAACCGAACGAGCCAGAATGGAAAAATGAGAAGTCTTTCCTCCCAATTCTGTAATAAAGCCCAACATATTCTCTTTATTAATCTCTCCTAAAGCATAAGGGGGTATTTCCTTTGCCATTAGAATAACAGGAGAGCTTGTTTCAATATTTATTTGAGGGGTATTTGATTGTAATAAAGCAAGAACCCTTGAAGACACATTTCGGATATCTGAAATACGCTCTTTTAAATATTGATCCGTAACAGAATCAAACTGTCGAATCAAAGAACTCATCTCATGATTAAAAGCGTATTCCGCATTTCGTTGTTCCTCTCTAATGCTATTGATCACCGCTTTTAATATTTCAGGATCTTCTAGAATTAATACATGGGCATCAAATATTTTAGCTTCATACTCTCCCACCCGTTTGAGTAACTTTTTTTTGACTGAAAGAATTTCTCTTTTAGCCACTAACAAAGCCTTTTTAAACCGTCGAACTTCCTTTTCGACGTCGCCTTTTCTAATCACCTTTCGCTGAACAACACTTTGACGAGGTTGTAGGGTATAAACGCTTCCGATAGCCACGCCACGAGAGACTTGCACTCCCTGTACTTGATAACGCTTTCGGCGTTTAGCTTTTTTCATCATCAAATTTTGACTCAAATAATTTTTCTATCGCTTCAACAGCCTCGGCTTCATCCGATCCTTCTACTTTAAGAAGAAGAGTAGACCCCTGTTCTGCGGCCAAAATAAGTACATTCATAATACTTTTTGCGTTGGCGTTATATTCATCGTTCATTAAAAAAATATCACTCTGAAACTCACTGGCTTTAGCAACAATAAGGGCAGCTGGGCGGGCATGTATCCCTTTTTCATTTTTTACAATTAATTCTTTAGAAATCATAGAAACTCAAATTTAAAATATATCCACATTCACATCGAGACCTTGCTTGCGAATTAACAAAAGCAAAGAATCTAGGTTCTGTACGGTCGACTGTATATCCCCATAAAAGGTAGTATCGTGAATCAAAGCTCCCAAAGTGCCATCATTTGAATTTATTTTTGTTAAAATTCCAGAAACTTCATCGGCAAGGGACTCCACTTTACCCGTCAGACCATAGACTTTTTCTGTAATCAAGTTTCCATTTTTTAAAATTTGGTGAATCGGACCCTCTTCAGAGTTTAAAAGCTGTTCTAACTCTACGCTAGCTTTTTCCATATTATTTAAACTCGACTTAATTTTAGGGTCGAGTTCCACAAGCATGGTGTTCATTTTTTGAGTGATTTCATGGGTATTATTTAAAACACCTTCAAATAACTCTTTAAATTCTGCCTGTCCAAAAGTACTGTCAAACATCGACTTAATATCATCAATCAACAGTTCTGCTTGATCAAAAACACGATTTGCCGACCCCATTGCTTCTGCAATGCCTCCATCTGTTCGAGCATTTTTTATAATTTCCTTAGGGACATAATATTCTTGGCTATCTCCTAAATAAATTTCAATTTGACGTTCACCCATTAAACCAATGTTTTGAATTACTATCTCAGAGTTCTTAGGAATTTGGATTTTTTCTAGTGTTCCATCCGTCTTCTTAAAAAACCGTTTAATGAAAATGGTTACTCTCACTTTATTTTTCCATAATTCCTTCGCTCGCACACGACCGACTGTCACCCCATTAATGTTTACAGGGTCATTTAACTGTAAGGTGGATACATGACTAAATAAAGCATAGTATTCATCCTTTTTTTCAAGAGGCTTTTTATTCTGTAAAAAATAAACCCCTACAATCAAAATGATCAAAGAGACCAATACAACTAAGCCCACTATAAAATTGATTTTTTTATCCGCCATTATTCTTTTTTAATTCCTCAAATAATTATTCATAAATTTCAGAGGTGGAAATCCCCCTCTGCTTTTTTCGTGATTTTTCTTTAATCTGATTAAGTAGCCTTTCATTGAACATTTTAGCTACATCCACATTATTCATTTTCAAAAGAATATTCATCGCAATCACTTCTGAGATCACGGTAATGTTCTTTCCCGGAGAAATAGGAATTATCTTTTTAGGTACAGAGACTCCCATCACATCCTCTATCATTTCATCTAAACCTGTTCTATCATATTGCTCACCCCGTGTCCAATTTTGCAGTTCAACAATCACCTCAACCTTTTTCTTATCTCTTATCGCACGAATACCAAATAGCATCCCTACATCCACAATACCCACTCCTCTAATTTCC
>CAZLBO010000191.1:0-621 GCA_964557725.1 uncultured Bifidobacteriales bacterium
ACAAACTTTACTTTTGTAATCTAGGGAGCCTGTGATGTCTGACGATTATGACCAACATATTATTTTACAACATCTGGATGATCCATTGCGTTTTTTACATTGGACTATAGATGAGGCCGTGGCAATTGTGGGACCTATTATGTTTTGTTTTGCCATTGATTATCCTATCTATGGGTTGATTTCTGGAGGGGGCTGTTTATATGGCCTCAAAACGTTGAAGAAAAGATTTGGTCTTGAGAGTTTAAAACATGCCCTCTATTGGTACCTTCCCAAGAGCAAAAAGAAACTACCAACAATACCGCCCTCTCATATAAGAGAGTATATCGGATGAACGTAAAACTCTTTAACAACCGTTTGGGAAACTTGTTACAACAGCGGAACTTTCTTGTTTCCCTTGTGGCTATTCTAGTGGCGTTGAATTTTATACAATCCCTTTCTCTTCTTTTTAGTGAAGATAAAGTTGTTGTGGTACCTGCGGACCTTCGTCAAGAAATATGGATGAAGGGCAATAAGGTATCTATGACTTATCTAGAAGAAATGGGTGTTCTTTTTGCGGATTTGATTTTAGAAACGACGCCGAAGGGCGCAGCATATCGTCGCGATATTATTCTTCGGAATTCT
>CAZLBO010000191.1:631-5251 GCA_964557725.1 uncultured Bifidobacteriales bacterium
GGAAAAGTGGGTTTAACTCCGGGTGATACTTATAAACTTTTTGTTGATGAAAAACGATTGAAGAAGCTCAACCTTTCTACAAGTTTCCAGGCAAATTCCGTGAAAGTAGACCAAAACAATCTTTCTGTGGAAATTCAAGGTGACCTTATGCAGTACGTTGGGGAAAAGCGTATTTCACAATCCAGAGATGTTTATCGATTTGAATTTGAGTTTCATCGGGGACGCCTTCTCATTAAATCCTTCAAATTAATTAAGAGTGATAAAAATGAAACATAAAACTTTGGCCCTTTTGAGTGGAGTCTTGTTGAGTCAGCCAAGCTTGGCTCTTCAGACCTATAAAATGGTGGACCAGCAGAAAACCACAGTTATCCTTTCTAAGGAAAATTATACGCGTATTTCAATTGAGGAAGATCGTATCCAGCAAATCTTTGGCGCTGAAGGTATTTTTGATATTCAATCCGATGATGAAATGGGGCAAATTTTTCTAAAACCATTGAATACGTCTCTGTCAAAGCCTGTTTCGATCACTATTGTGACAGAGGGTGGTCTCACACAAGATATTCGCTTGATACCCCGTCCTGTGGAAGCCCAAAGTATTTTGTTTAAACCGGAAGACTTAGAAATAAAAGAAGTTCCAAAAACTAAATCTTATCGCACTGAGCTCGTTGAGCTTATGCAAGGGATGGTTCGCTCAAACTATCTTGAAGATTACGACAAGATGCCCCTGAAGACATCTGAGAGGGAAGCAGTTGAAGGTTTAGAAATAGAGCCTGTTTCTATTTATTTGGGAGATCAATATACAGGTCGTCTGTATACCCTTAAGAACAGCAGTGATGCACCTATTAACCTAACAGAACAAATGTTTTCTAAAGGGGGGGATGTTGCTCTTTTGTTGGTTGCCAAGAGTCTTCTTCCCAAACAACAAACACGGTTATACGTGATTAGCACAGGGGGACGATTCTAATGGCTCTACCATCCTTTAAAATTAAAAAACAACAGCGTCTGTATTTTGGTGTTGCTTTGATCATCGGGGTTATTCTTATTGGTGGCATTGTTGTCTCGGTGGATGATGATGTTCTCTCAAATGCTCAAAGCAACAAGGTTGAAGAAACAAAAATTGATACTGTTGGTCAACGAATTAATCCCCAAGAAGTTTGGGTTGAACGTTTGGAGTCTGAAAACAAGCTGACCCAAGAGAAAATTAAAGCCCTAGAAAAGCTGCTCACAAGCAATGTTAAAAACTCTTTGGAAACAAAAAAGAAGCAGGAAGCTGTCCTTAAAAAAATAGAGGAAAGCCGCCAAAGGAAGCGTAAAGATGTTTCGCTTATTGGTGAAACACTAATGCCGTCCATATCCTCAGGAACACTGCCCCCCCCTCCTGTTTCCACACAACAAGTCTCCTCTCATCAAGGGAACCAACAATTTAACGCGCCACAAGGCGTTAGAAAAATTGTCTTGAAACTCTCTAATCGTAAATTTGGTAATCAACAAAAAAAAGATAAGGCAACTATCGAAAACACCATTCCAGCAGGGGCCTTTGCCAAGGCAACATTGCTTGGGGGGGTTGATGCCTCGACCTCGATTACCGCACAGAGTGATCCCCGACCCGTTCTCTTACGGATCACGGATAAGGGTAATTTGCCACGACGTTTTAAATCTGATCTTAAAGCGTGTCATGTCTTAGCGTCTTCATATGGGGATCTTTCTTCAGAGCGGGTTTATATGCGCCTTGAAACGCTTACTTGTACGGAACGGTTGACGGGTGAGATTTCAGAAACGGAAGTCTCTGGTTATATTGTTGGAGAAGATGGTAGGGCAGGGGTCAGAGGCGTTGTAGCAGATCGTGCGGGACCCATGATCCGTAATAGCCTTCTTGGTGGCTTCTTAAGTGGCATGAGTGGTTTTTTTGGCGCTCAAAGTCAGAAATCTGTTTTCCCCGTTTCGCCCTTTGGGCAAACCAAGGCACTATCAGCGCAACAAATGTTATCAGGGGGGGCTTCTAATGGTGCATCGAGTGCTTTAGATAAATATGCAGAATTTTTTATTAAGCGCGCTGAACAACTGCAACCTGTCTTGCAAGTAGCAGCGGGACGTTCCGTTGACATTGTCTTTACGCAAGGAACAGCCTTTGGAGAAACAAGCGTTAGAAAATCCCTTACAAAAATTAGGGAACGCTCCCGTAAGAATGCAGTTCGTAAGTTAGAAAATCAGCCGGATAAGAAAGATTGGCTACCAAGTGTTGGAGATAAAAGATGAAAAAAATAATTTTAGGAGTGGCTTTAGGCGTTTTAAGCGGCTGTTCCAATTATGCTGAAAAGTTTGATTGTGGAGCCGGTATGGGCGTTGGCTGTAAATCCTTAAGTTATGTCAACCGTATGGTAGAAAAGGGTGCTTTGCCCTTAGACGAAGATGGACTGAGTGATGTGGGGGTTTATCAAGATAAAAGCACTGCTCCCTTCCCTTTAGGTTTCAAGATGTGGGTTGCCGGATATCGAGATGAGGAAGGGTATTACCATGATCCGTCTTATATTCACCTAGGGGGCCACTAATGGTTAATTTTTTTTCTGACGTTGGTCAAAAAATATCCTCTTTTTTAAAGGAGAGAACAGACTATGGGGTGTCAACGGAGTCCCCTTCCATTGCGCAAATGAATCAGTTTTTTGAGACATTCTCTATGGGGGAACTACTGCCTTATCGAAGTTATGATACAGCCAAACAAATCTTTTATAATGAAAATAGTGTTGGCTTTGTCTTAGAAACAAATCCTCTTGTAGGGTGTACAGAAGAAATGCAGCGGGAAATCAGTGGTCTGTTTCAACACACTTTACCAGAAGGGGTAAATATTCAATTTACCCTTTGGGCAGATCCACGTGTAGGCGGTTTCTTAGAGAAGTGGGTCAATGCCAGAAAAGGTCATGGGGAGGTTTTTGAAACCTTAGCAAAACGAAGAGCAGATCACCTTGGAAAGATGGTTTTTGGAAAGAATAGCTTTGCGCCCCTGCGGAACTTCCGTTGTATTATTTCATTTTCAAAAAAGGGGAACCTGGATAATCCTGTGGATGAACAAAAATTCTTTCAATTGAGAGAACAAATCCAAACGTCTTTAAAAACGTTGGGCCTTAGTGTGAAGGTTTGGAGTGCCGATGATCTCTTGTCCACACTGGATGGTATTCTTAATTTTAATGAGGCTATCGACCCAGCAGACCTTAAGTGGAATTCTTATGAATCTCTTAATTCTCAAGTTCCTCTTCCAGGTAAAAGCCTTCAAGTTCAAAAAGATTACCTTGATTTAAATGAAGGGGAGGGAAAGATCCGGACTTATTCCGTGAGAAGAGAACCAGATCACTGGTCTCTTCATGCTATGGGAGATCTTATAGGAGATACAATGCGGGATCTTCTTCAGGTTTCATGCCCTTTTATGTTGAGTTATGGGGTTCACATTTCTGATCAGGAAAAAACAAAGATGAGAATTCAATCTCGTGAATCTTGGGTTGAAAAGCAATCGCGTTCTAAAATTGGGAAGAAGATACCCGTTTTGGTGAAACAATCGCGTGAATTAGATTTTGTGCGTCATCAACAAGGAAAAGGGGAACGATTTGTTCAGACCAATTTCACGGTGACAATCTTTGGGAGTGAAAGTGATTTTGATACCGCAGATCAACGTATTACAACACTCTTCCGCTCGAATAGATGGCAACTTCAATGCGATGCCTATATTCAGTTGCCAATGTTTTTAAGTACCCTTCCCATGGCTTGGGGAGAAGGCATTACAGAAGACCTTGGATATCTTCAACGTCTTAAAACGACCCTATCAACAGAGTCAGCCAACCTCTTGCCCATGCAAGGAGAGTGGAAGGGAACATCTTCTCCTGGAATGCTTCTTGCGGGAAGGCGTGGACAGCTCTTTACGTGGAGTCCTTTTGATAATGAAGAGGGTAACTACAATGTTGCTGTTGTTGGCAAATCAGGTTCTGGTAAATCTGTTTTTATGCAGGAGCTTGTGACGAGCACGTTAGGGCAGGGGGGGCAGGTCTTTGTCTTAGATGTTGGACGAAGCTTTGAAAAGATGGTGAAGCTTCAAAAGGGGGAATACATTGAGTTCACACCTCATAATCCTATTTGCATTAATCCTTTTACTTCTATCCCCATTGACAATGTAGAGGAGACAGAAGACGCCCTTGCCATGTTAAAGCCTATTGTTTCTTTGATGGCAGCTCCTAAGGAGGGAACGGGGGACTTAGAAAATTCGTACATTGAAAAAGCTTTAAGGATGGCGTGGTCCCAAAATAAACAAAAAACGACCATGAGTGATGTGGCGGATTACCTCAACTCTTGTGATGACCCCATTGCAATTGTTCTGGGAAAAAAATTATATCCCTATACAAAAAAAGGTATTTACGGTCGTTTTTTTGAAGGTGATTCCACAGTTAATCTTTTAGCTAAAATGGTCGTTGTTGAACTAGAAGAATTAAAAGAACGGAAAGATCTTCAAGCGGTGATTGTTCAAATGGTTATTCTGCAAATCACGAACAAGCTTTATTTAGGGGACCGTAAGACGCCAAGTAGGGGTCTTGTTGCAGAACCCCCAAAAGTGCACAATCTGATCTATTATTTATCCTA
>CAZLBO010000192.1:0-5228 GCA_964557725.1 uncultured Bifidobacteriales bacterium
TAAGATTGCAGAGGGCCTCTAAGCTTTTGGGATGGGCCTTTAGGATTTTCAGCCCTTTTTTTGAGGTGGTGAGTGCTGCAAATAATTTACCTTCTGCAGAAAGTATATAGGCTTTTTGTAGATAAGCTAAGCCCTTGTATAATTGATAACGCTCTTGGGAAACAGAGTTTTTAAACAGTTTAGGAGACTCAATGAGTTTGTTTAAGCTCTGTTGGGCTCGCTTTAGGGCGCTAAGGTCTCCCACATCGTTAAAGCGGGTGCAGTGGAGTAGGCCATTAAAATACCAATAAGCAGGGTGATTTTTGGGTAGCTTTACTTGTAAGAGGCTATCTGCTTCACTGTATTGATTGTTATAAGTGTGGTTTAAAAATAAGAGTATAGAGGCATTTAATTCAGGTTCTTGTAAGGCATTGCTAGGGGTAGAGAATCCGAGTTGAATACTTATACTCAAGCCTAGAATTAAAAGGTATTTTACTACTCCATTAAATAATGGAGAGACTTTTAGTTTTAAGATTTGAATCATTTGGTTAATATATGAATCTCTCATTTTTATACCTTAGTATTTTTTTAGATTGAATGGGATAAAGGGGTAAAATTTTCGCCATGGCGTGTATTATTGGAATTGTTAATAAAGAATGTTGGCCTAGTCTGGGGTTAACAGACTCTGAGTTAACGTCTTCTTTGTCAAATTCAGCAGACCTTTGCCATGTTTTAGAGTTTAGATCGGATACCTTTGATTCAGAAGATATGTTTGCTTGTTTAAAACGCCTTCGCAAGAACCTGAAACCGACCCAGAAGCTTCTTTTTACATTAAGAATGGAACGAGATGGTGGAGCATGTGTAAAAAGTCCATTAGAGAGAGAGCAGATCTGGACAAAAGTGATTGAGCATCAATTAGCGGACTGGTTGGATATTGAAATAGAGGAAATAGATCAATGTACCTCTTCCTTTTTAAGTTTATTAAGACAAAGTAAAACGAAAATGCTCCTTTCTCATCATTGTTTTTCTGGGAGTTACTCTTTTCAAGATTTTAACCTTAGAATAAAAAAAATGGAAAGCTACTTTCCTGATATATTAAAAATGGTGGTGACTCTTCGGTCAGAAGAGGAGTTTGGGAGTTTGATGAAGGTTTCACAAGGTTTGGCAAAAGCACACCCTCTTTCTTGTTGTATTTCAATGGGTGAGTATGGTGTGGCTTCTCGTTTGGGTTCTCCGTTGATAGGAGCCCCTCTTACCTACGGTTATTTAGGAGAAAAACCTGTGGTTTCGGGGCAGTTATCGGTGACAGAATTGGATAAACATTTTAAGGCATTAGTACAAATGACGGAGTTAAATAAAAGCTCTCAAAAAATGTATCGCAATTTATCTGCTTATTTAAAAAGGGAAGAGGTGACCTTATGAAGGTGATACTTCGAATATCCTTACTTGTATTGATTAACATGGGATGGCTTTATTCATTTGGGCAAAATAAAGTTCAATATAATCGTTTTAACTGGTCTTACTTTCAAACGAAGCACTTTAATGTTTATTACTCTCAAGGAGGAGACTCCATTGCTTCTTTTGCGGCTCATAAAATGGAAGAGATGCACGATGACATTGCTCTAAAAATAGGACACTCTTTAAATACAAGGGTGCCACTTATTCTTCATAATTCTCATACGCAGTTTGAACAAACTAATGTGATTCGTATGGCATTGAGCGAAGGGATAGGTGGGTTTACAGAAATTTTTAAGAATAGAATTGTCTTACCCTTCGAGGGAAACTACCAAGACTTTTATCATGTTTTAAAACATGAAATGGTTCATGCAATGGTTAATGATATGCTTTTTGGGGGAAGAGCTTCGGGAGCCATGCGACAGGGAACGGTTCGCTTTCCCTTATGGATGAATGAAGGCCTAGCAGAATATGCGAGCTTGGGTTGGGATTTATCCTCTGAATTCTTTATGCTAGATGCAACGACATCGGGTTATGTTCCTCTTCCTACCCAGATTTATGGGGGCTTCTTGGCTTATAAAGGCGGGCAGATGTTTTATCATTTTTTAGAAAATGTTTATGGAGCAGGAACGACCAAAGCTTGGATTACTGCTACTCGTAAAACTAAAAGTATCGAAAAGGGATTTAAGGAAGTGACCGAAACCTCTATTGAAGAAGCCGGAGAAATTTGGTTGCGGGAATTGCGATACATCTATTGGCCTGAACTGGGAAAAAGGGAACACGGTAAAAGTGTAGCGAGAAAGCTTACCACTCACGGAAAGGATTTGTCCTTTTTTAATTTGCAGCCCACTATTTCGCCTGATAATAAAGAGATTGCTTTTTTTAGTGATCGAAAGTCTCGGGAAGGGGTTTTTATTTTGAATATAGAAACCGAAGAAGTGGTGAGAGCCGTGATAGAAGGCGGAACAAAGGGGAAGCATGAGTCTTTTCACTCATTTAAATCGGGTTTAAGCTGGGGTCCTCATAGTAAGCGTTTAGCTATTGTGAGCAAAAGTGGTGGTAAGGATGTGATTCATATTATTGATGCAAAAAATGGAAAAGTACTTGAGAAAATTGAACCCGATGTGGAAGGGATTCTCTCTCCTAGTTGGTCAAGGGATGGACGTCTTATGGCATTTGCAGGAATGAAATCTGGGTATATGGATATTTATGTATGGGATAGACACCAGAAAAAGTTAACTCAACTGACTCACGATAAGGCGAGCGATGGAAAACCGACAATTTCACCTTCTGGGAAGTGGGTTGCCTTTGAATCGGATAGAACGGTTTTGACAGGAGAAGAATATGGGCATTACAAGGATATTTATAAAATCAAAATAGATGGCAAGGGTTTAGGCTTGGTAAGTAAAAGCCCTTACGATGATAAAATGCCAACTTATGGGCCTAGTGATTCTAATTTGATTTTTGTTTCTAATCGCTCAGGTATTGATAACATCTATGTTTCAGAAGTCACGGATTCAGGTTATGCCGAAACCCCTCTGACGAATCTTTTAGCAGGTTGTTTTACTCCTTCTTGGTCTGTGGATGGAGAGTACTTAACCTTCTCTCTTTTTGAAGGGGGAGGGTGGGATGTCTTTTTGATGAAGGATCCTCTTACCAAAAAAAGGAAAGAGAAACTCCCTAAAACTCATTTTATAAAAGTAAAAGAAGACAGTACTCTTTCTTTTTTCCGAAAGTTAAATAAAGAGAATCTTACTAGTTATGAAGACAGTACCGTCACAGATGATGATTCGACTAAAAGTGATTTGAGTGAGGTGGATTCCATAGTAAAGGATAGTTTGAATGGAGCGGTTGCTGGTGCGGATTCATCTGATAGCTTATCACAACCTTTGAGTAGTGATACAGTGGCATCATTAACAAGAGACACAAATACCATTGATACAGTCTCTACAGATAGTGCTGGAGGGTTGGTTGCTGACTCTCAAAAAGAGGACGAAGGAAAATGGCCGGATAGTTCGGAATACTTAGATGAGAATGGAATGTTTGTAAAGAAGGACTACAGTCCTACTTTTAGTTTAGACTTTGCACAAGCAGGCATGGCAGTAAATAACTTTGCAGGCTCTTTTGGACAGGGTGCTTTTGTTCTTTCTGATTTAATGGGGGATCAGGAGATTGAAGTTCAGTTGAGTGTGGGAGGCAATTTAGATA
Source organism: uncultured Bifidobacteriales bacterium (assembly GCA_964557725.1). Lineage (GTDB taxonomy): Bacteria > Fibrobacterota > Fibrobacteria > UBA11236 > JADFYW01 > CAZLBO01. Next base: position 3,643 of record CAZLBO010000192.1, read on the forward strand.
ATATGTTTATAGCCTTAGGGTATAACTATTTACCTTATCGTTTTGATTATTCTGTGGGGGGAAGCTACAGCGCGCTAAAGAATGATTTTTATTTATTTAACCCAAATTATTCTAAGGTTATTAAATCCATAGGTCTTTTTGGATCTGTTTCTTATCCCCTTTCTGTTTATACACGGTTCCAGTTTGATGTGAGGTCATCTTATTACGAAGAAAAAGTTGAAGCGATTGAACAAATAGATTCCGCAACGAGAGCGGTAAGACGTTTTAGCGAAGAAATAGGAGGAGTTACTCCGACCCTTTATTGGAGCCATGATAATATTCAATGGGGTATTGTAGGGCCCACAAATGGGACGAGAATTAATGCGAGTCTTTCGACTTCGTTACCAGTGGTCAGAAAAGATATTTTCTTCTGGAATGCTGATTTAGACGTAAGGAAGTACTGGAGGTACTTTAAGCGTTATACATTAGCCTTTAGGGTAAACTTAGGGCTGTCAGAGGCTATTTCGGGCTATGAGAACCCTTACAAGTTTTGGTTGGGTGGAGATGATTTCTACTTGGTTTCTTCATCTCAAGAATGGGTGGACAGGAATAATGCTCCTGATAACTTAGAAGAGCGGTTTTATTCAAGTTTTGCGACTCCTCTTAGGGGATACCGTTTTTTCGAATTTAAAGGGAACCGAAAAGTATTGTCAAATCTTGAGTTTCGCTTTCCCTTTATTAAGGAGTTTAGCATTGTTTGGCCTTTACCTATTGCACTGAGGTATGTAACAGGGGTATTATTTACAGACTATGGAGCAGCTTGGACAAATGGAAGTGAGTTTAAAGACGAACAAGGTTTAAGTTTTGGTTATGGTTTGCGTGCTAATTTAGGTATTTTTATTTTACGATGGTCGAGGGGTATTCCCTACTCAGGTGTAGGAAATCATAAAAAAGTTACATCCGACTATTGGTCTTTGGGGGCAGAATTTTAGATTTACCCCCGAAATTCAAGTTATTTTTTACAAAGGTTCTACCATATGCGATTGACGGAACGATTTACTGAAGATTGTATCCTAATTGACTCTGAAGCTACTTCTAAGGAAGAGATTATAGGGGTATTAGTTGATAGGTTATGTCAGGTTTATAAAATTGAAAACAAAGAAGGGGTTAATGAATCCGTTATGTGCCGAGAGAAGAAGATGTCTACGGGCATTGGTTGCGGCTTAGCGGTTCCTCATGCCAAGGTTGATTTTGTCGATAAAATGTGCATTGTCGCATTGACAGTAAAGAAGGGAATTAACTTCTCTGCTATCGATAATGAGCCTGTTTACTTGTTGTTTTTAATTGTTTCTCCCACTAATACCACTGGGCCACATATTCGAGTTTTATCAGCAATCTCTCGAATTATGTCTGATGCAGAGATTAGAAAGAGTTTAATTGATGCAAAAACCTCTCAGGAGTTTTACCAAAAACTGAGAATGGGCGAAGAAAAGTATGCATAACTAAAAAGGCTGGCCTAGAGATGAATGGAGAAGAAACTAAAAACGAAGAAGAGGCTGATGGCATCGAGTGCCTACGTCAAGATGATTTTTTAGAGATAAAAATGC
>CAZLBO010000193.1:0-5185 GCA_964557725.1 uncultured Bifidobacteriales bacterium
CGTTTTTTATTATATCATTTTCCCGTGTTATTCTTGATATTTTATTAGGCTCTCCTCGTATGGAAAGAGAACCTATTACTTGGTACTTCCCTCGCTCTCCCAATAAGCCTAATAAAATGTCCCGATCAGGCCATCAATATGCCGTTCGAGATGGAAAATGGAAGGCCGTTTGGGTTCAACGCCCTGGACAAGCAGAAGAGGGCGTTTTATACAATCTTGATACTGACTCCACTGAATCAACCGATGTTAAAGGAGCTAATATGGTTATTTATAATTACTTAGATAGTATCCGTAAAGCAGAAGTCCCAACAACTGGACAAATAAATAAAACACCTGTACAAGCAAACTGGACGCCTACAGCGTTACCCTTAGCTGTACGTCGTGGATGTAAAGACTCCAAGTATAACGAATATGACTCAACGGCTAATGTTACAGACAATAGCTTATGCAAATCAGTAGTGGGAATTCAAGCCACTCAATCCTTGGAGAAACACGTTCAATGGGCATTGGGAAAAATAAATATCACTGGACTGGAAGAACACACACTAGAAGTTTTTAACACTCAAGGACAAAGTCTCTTTTTAGGAGAAAGCTCTAGCGATAAAATTTATCAAGATGCTTCTTTTAGTAAAAGTGGTGTTTATTTAATTAAAATAAAATCAAAACAGCTAAACAAAACTCATAAAATTTTTATTCAATAAGATTGTTACTTTACGGTAACAATCTCTGTCCAATTTTCATGACCTAATGTGAGTTCAAGTATGTAGTTCCCTCTCTTTAAGCCTTTAAGAGGAATAGACATTTTATAGCGTGCCCGTTGAGATGCTTTTATTCTCCCTAAGAAGTCCTTTAAAACCCCATAAAACCGTTTATTTGTTTTATTTAAAATTGTAGGGGCAGCGGTTCCCTTGTGGCTCCGAAAGGATACACTAGAAACCGTATCGACATTTGAAAGTGTTAAACGAATTTCTCCACCCACAAGTTATCCAGCAGTAATCGTCCCCTTGGAACCAACTAATCTAAACTCTTTATAGAAGTCTCCCATACCTTGCAGTTCGTCATCATGTTTTACTTTCAAATACAATTCACTTTCTTTTTGTACAATTTGAATCACCTGTGGTGGGTCAACATTTGCCAAAAGCTTCTCAGCATATATCTCTTTCGTCATTAGTTTATAAGCCTTTAAAATCCTCTTGCCAATCTCTGTACATTTCCATCCATTTTTGTTTATAAGCATCGGTTTTTGAATAAGTTCTCCCTAGGTCATTGTTTTTTTGAGTCCTTTTACCCCATATAATTCAAAAGTCCGCTCTGCTAATTCATCTTTAAGCATATAGGAAAAATTATAATTTGATTCGCTATTCGAAAAAAAAAGAGCCTTAGATATTCTATCTCTCCCATATAACTGTAAATCGATAGGGAAGTTTGCAGTGGTCACTTGTGCATTGACGACAGTCAATAAGATAACAATGAAATAATTATTTTAGTCATGGGCCCTCCCTTTTTTCCTTTTCTTACCACAATCAAAGTATCTCAAACATTACTCTTTGCATACGAAAAATCTCAATTTATCATGTTTAAACGGAAATAAAAGGAATCACTTGCCAATTTTCCTTCTTTACTATAGCTTCTAAACATAACTAATTCACCCTCTGCCATGTGCGAGGATTTTATATTGACAAATAAAAGGACCAAAAAACAATATGAATATTTTACAAAAAAAGATCCTAAAAGTTTTCGGAGTACCCCTCTCTTTTCTTCTCATTCTGTCTAATTTAGCAAACGCTCAAAAGCCTAATATTCTTTTCCTTTTTAGTGATGATCATGCCTATCAGGCCATTGGTGCTTATAATTCACGCTTAAAGGCCTATGCAAAAACCCCTAATATCGATAAATTGGCCTCTGAAGGAATGCGTTTTGAAAAAGCCTATGTCACCAATTCCATCTGTGGACCAAGTCGAGCTGTTATTCAAACGGGAAAATACAGTCATCTCAATGGCTACTTAAGAAATGGTGGGGGAGCACCTTCCGAAAGTAAATTTGATATCACCCAACAAACCTTCCCCAAGGTCATGAAGGCCAACAGTGACTATCAAACTGCTGTATTTGGAAAGTGGCACCTCCAATCTACTCCGCAAGCTTTTGACTATTATGAAGTTCTCCCCAAACAGGGTCGATACTTTCAACCCGAATTTTGGCAAAATGGCCAGTGGGGTAAAACAAAAAAAGCCTTTCCTGGGTATTCTGCGGATGTCATTGGAGACAAAAGTATCAACTGGTTAGAAAACACAAGAGACAAATCTAAACCCTTTATGATGATGGTTCAATTTAAAGCCACCCATAGAAACTGGATGCCCCCTACTCGTTACTTATACGACTACCTAAACGACTCTATCCCTGAACCCGACAATTTATTTGATGGATTTACTAGTTATGAATACAGAGGCTCAGCTTCTTATTACTCTAAAATGACTCTTGGACGTGGTTTACGTGGCAGTGCATTTTTAGGCGGTGGCTACGATGATAAACAGGCGTTTTCTAATAGCATATTCAATCCTCTCACTCCAAACCAACTAGACTCCATGAAAGCAGCTTATAAGCCTCAAAATGATATTTTTTCTACTTTATCAAATAACGAAGATAAAATGCGTTGGTGGTATCAACGTTACATGAAGGATTACCTTCGAACCGCTAGAGCATTAGATGATAATATTGGTAAACTCCTCAAATATTTAAAAGACAATGGATTAGAACAGAACACCTTAGTGATGTACTCTTCTGATCAAGGCTTTTACTTAGGTGAACACGGTTGGTTTGATAAACGGTTTATGTACGAACAATCGTTAAGAACTCCATTAATTGCAAAATGGCCTGGAGTGATCAAAGCAGGTTCTGTTAATGACACCGATCTGGTTTCAAATCTTGATTTTGCAGAAACCTTTTTAGACGCTGGTGGCATTACTGTTCCTGCGGATATGCAGGGAAAAAGCCTAGTCCCCATCTTTAAAGGTAATACTCCTGCTGATTGGCGAAAGTTCCATTATTATCAATATTATGAAGGCGGTGGACATGGTGTTTATCGTCATTACGGTATTACCTCAGGGCGTTATAAATTAATCTACTTTCACGATATTGGAGAATGGGAGTTTTATGACTTAAAGAAAGACCCCGATGAAATGATCAATCAATATTACATACCAGAAAATGACTCCATCATCACAGCGATGAAGGCAGAACTAGAAAAACAGCGTACTGATTTAAAGGTGACTCCTGCAGCAGGTAGTGGACCAACAAAAAAGTATGCCTTTAAAAAATGGACGACTCCCCTTCCTTTAAAAGGGTGTGCCGATACAAATTATGTAGAATATGACAAAGAGGTGACTACCCCCGATATTTCTGCCTGTATAGTGTTGAAAAATCCAAGTTCAATTTCCCTTCGCAACAAGCACCTTACACGATTTAATGTGCGGCATGTCGGAAAAAACATAAGACTCTCTTTTAAAAAGTCATTAAATAATCAAAAAATTAAAATTTACGATTTTATGGGAAGAGAAGTTTATTCTACCCTCGTCAATGGATATACACTTGACCTTCCTAAAACAAAACTCAGCTCAGGAATTCACTTTATTTCTATCGGGAATGCAAAACAAAAAGCTGTTCACAAACTATTTATCTAAATAATAGTCTCCCCTCTCTCTTGAATTATCATTAGAGAGGGGAATAGATACCTAAGAAACATAAATTGACTTTTTTAATAAAGTAGCCCCATACCACAATATCGATATTAGTAAATAGACTTCACTTTACATACTTTCTCTCGCTTCATCGCCTCAACGTCCACCCCCAACAAGCCACTGAACAACTGAAAAGGATTCACCGAATTGCCACTATCGTTGGTACGAGTTTCTATGGTCATTACCTCATCTTGTACAGAAAGCCCTGTGACTTCTTTAAGTACTTCTATCGTGCGTCCCTTATTATCAGTAAGCACAGGAGTTTTTGAATCTTCAACAGCGAGTACATACAGGTTTTTCAAACTTTGACTCGTCAATGAATAGACAATACTCTTTATTTTAGGAAATTTTGAATTCATACGCTCAGTGACAGCCGAGAGGTGGACTCCTGCAGGGAGAATTTCATTAAGAGAAGCTCGCCAGTATTCTGTATCCTCTATCTTCTGCTCAAGCTCCATTAACATCACTTCACATTTACTCTCAAGCCCCAAAGGCAGTGCCCCTGCATTTTTTAAAATAGGACGACGATGAAAGCCCTTAGTGTACTGAAAAGGTACATTTAAACGGCGCATGGCTTTTTCAATATGAGTAATTAAGGCGTGATGGGCGATGTACTTACTCATCCCCCCCTTTTCAAACTCAAAGACATAAGCATAAGCCTTTGTCTTAACCATTTTCTCATGATGTTGTTCTTCTTTAACCTGTTCTATACTTTTAGATTCAAACTCCATTTTTTGCGAATCGGGAGCTAAGCGAATATCTTCATAATTCCCAGGAATACCACACTTCTGACAATCCCCCCATTTACAGTCGGGAACAGGATCTGCCGTTTCTAAAAACATTTTTTTATGTTCAAGTGCTAAATAAGCTTTATTCACTCCTGCATGTATCACATCCCAAGGTTGAATTTCTTTCACCTCTCGTTCACCAAATATTCGAGACTCTAAGGGAAAATCTTCTTCCTCCCAAATTCTCTCCCATGCTCCAAAATTAAAATGCTCTCCAAAGGATTCAAAAATCTGCCCCTGTTGATAAGCCTTATAGATCAAACGACTCAAGCTTCTATCTCCCCTTGAGTAAAAACTCTCTACTAATGAAAGCCCCCAGTCGGACCAACTAATGCGTATATTTTTATTTCGACGAAAACGTTCACGCACATAATTAATGTGCTTCATCGCAGTCTCTTTATCCATAAAAGAAGCCCACTGCATAGGGGTCACTGGCTTAGGGATAAAAATACCAATAGAAGCATGAACACTATTTGAACGCCCATGCTTAACCGCAATGTCATATAAACCCTGAATCAAACCACAAAAAGCTTCCATATCTTCTAAGTTTTCTGTGGGAAGCCCCACCATGGTGTAAAGTTTAACATTATTAAAACCACTTTGAAAAACCCCTTCGGCAGCCGTATACATATCTTTATCTCTAATGGTTTTGTTAATCATTTT
>CAZLBO010000194.1:0-5179 GCA_964557725.1 uncultured Bifidobacteriales bacterium
AGGCATTTTGATAATCGGTGACTTGTGTGTATCCATAAGCATTTTCAGGAGCAACCCAGTAGGGGTGAGGGGGGAGGTACAAGGCAATTTGCACAATGGCCAACATAAGAAAGCTCATGAAAAAGCCAATGATCACCATGTGGTTCGCTTTTTTTGCTCCCCATACTTCGGAAACCACATCTGTGAGTAAAAAGGTGAGGGGGTAAGTAATAATACCCGTTGTTAAGGCGTGAACACTGGGGTTAAAAGGGCCGGGGAACAGTTTAATGCCGATGATATTAGTTAAAACCAGTAGAACGCAAAAAGCACAGGTAATGATCAGATAAAGGAATCTGGATTTGGAGTTATCAAGAGGTGAATCAATCATAAAAAAAGGAATATAATTTTTTGTGACAAAATTGCATTTGAAATGAGGTTAATGTTTTGTTTTTAGAGAGAGACTTACTATACTGCTACCTATGAGGCTCAAATCTAAGCTCTTCGTTGTCCTTTTATGGCCGTGGTTCTCTCTTGCTCAGCAGGTGGGTGGTGTTAATCAGACGATTGATGAGAACTTTGGTGCGAGATACTCAGGCTTATCTAACACATTTTTGGGTTTATCTGGTGATGAGGCTTCTCTTGTTAATCATCCTGCAGCTATTGGGGATGTCAATGAACTGACATTACAGGCTTCGCACATGAAGAAGTTTGGTTTGTTTAGCTATGACCAATTTAGTTTAGTCATGCCCTATGATAAAAATGGAACCATGGGTTTTGGCTTTTCACGCTTTGCAGGGGAAACAGAAGAGAGAAGCGTAGGGAACCCCGATAAAATTCAAGGTATATTAGGGGTGAGGGATTACCATTTTGTAGGCGCTTTTTCGAGAAAATGGGGGGCGTTGGATGTAGGGGCAAACCTTAATCTATTATATCGAAAATTAGACCAGGATGGATTGGGGATTCGAGCCGATTTATCAAGCCAATATCGTTTAACGGATATTGTGCGAGTGGGAGCTTTGCTCAAAGGTTTACTTCCTTCTTCGGCTCGTTGGGAGTCTGATTCTGTTGAGTATGAGGCCTCTGATCTTTATTTAGGGGCGGGAGTTGAGTTGCCTAGTGAGTACTTTTATGGTGTTTTTAAAGTGGCTTACCAAACAGAAGGGCTTTTCCAGAAACAAAGTAAATCGGAATCATCAAGCCGTGGAAAGCGAGCCTTTGATAGTCCGATAGATGCGCTGGGGACAGGAAACTTGGGGGTTGAGTATAATATGAATGTGGGGCTTTCATTGAGACTTGGGCTTGCAGAGGTGGCAAGGGATTTTGCAGACTTAAACCCTTCTTTTGGCGTCGGATATGAGTATAAAAGAACATTTAAAGTCGATTACAGTTTTTCTCCCCATATCGAATTAGAATCAACCCATCGGTTATCCATTTCACTGACGCCCCATTTTGCAGGGTTTCAATTAAAACGTCCTGGGATTCAGTTAAAAAGAAGTGAAAAAAAAGCAAAAAGGACAAACTCTACGGATATTAAAGTAAGGGATGGCAAAACAGGGGAAACCATGAGTGAGCCAGAAGAAGAATTAGAGGAACTTGAAGAATTCGAAGAATAAAAAAGACCATCTTCCCCAAACTCCCAATAAAATCTTATTTTTATAGCACTAGACTTTTTTGTTGAACAGACAAAGTAGTGGGTCTATTTTTTGGTGATTTTGCCTAGGAGGGTGTTATTAAAATTGATATTCAAACAGTAGGTAGTAGCAAACTTGTTTCAGGAAAAAGAGAAATAGGTGAGCCATATGACGTTCAGAAACTAAAAAATACAGTGAGTTATTTGCTAGATAATGATGAAACGAATCTCATTATTGATTTAGGTGAATTAGAATTTTTATCAGAAGAATTTTTATTGGCTTTTGGAGAAATTCAGAAGTCGGTGCAAGCGGTAAAAGGTGAATTTGGCATTTTAGCAAGGAAGGAAAAAGCACAGAAAGCTTTAGATAAAGCCGAATTGAAATTTCCTTTTCAGTTATATAAGCAAATGTCAGAGATTAAAGGGGCATCTCAAGAGGCTCTTGATGATTCGCAAGCGGGTGACTTAATTATTGATGATGATGATTTAGAAGGCTTTTTTTCCGAAGACGAATCGGCTTCCTCTCTTTTTACTGAGGATGAAAAAGACTCCCCATTACTTCCCTTAACAGAAGAGAAAGCAGGGGACTCCGACTCTACAGAAGAGAAGGATCTATTAGACCTCGAAGAATTGGCAGAGGACTCTGAGTTTGAAGTGCTTGATTTATCAAGTGATGAGCTAACAAAGGGTACGGAGTCGGTTCAAAACAAAAAAGAAGAGGAGGAAGATGATTTTATTTTAGGTTCAGAAAGTAAGTTCGAAGAGTCTTTTGATATAAAGCCCTCGGAGGCTATAAAATCAGAAAAGAAAGACGAACCAATTTCTCCTAAAAAAAATGAACCTTCTTCTGTTTCTCCTAAAAATCGTCAAAGAAAAGGGGGGGTCGAAAAACCCACAACACCTGCTTCTCGTAAAAAACCAAATGCAAGGCTTGGACGAAAAAGAGGGTTTTCTCAAAATGTAGAAAATACAGGGGTTATTTTTGTTGATGAGACGATTGCAGGTAAGGTTATTCACAAGGGTGATTTAGAAAAATCGGGTCAGGGAGTGAACACAGATAGTTTAGTGACAAAACCCAAATCGTCTTTAGGTTTATTGTTAGGAATTTTAATTCTCATCCTTATAGGCTCGGGAGTTTATTTGTTTAAAGACGGTAAAATCCCTTGGCTAAATCAAGAGTTAGAAGATGATGTTTATTTACCTCCTGTTGCAGAAATACTTGAAGCGGCCATTGATAGCAATAAAGCAAAAGGGAGCTTAAAGAAGGCGTCAAGAAAAAGCGAGTGAGACGAAAAAAAGGAAATTCTAAAGGCAAGAGCGTAAAGGCTTCTGTTGGGGATACCCTACGTGTTAAAATCACTTCTGTGCCTGGAGGAGCGACGGTACTTTTGAATTCTAAATCCATAGGCTTGACACCAATGGAAGTCATGTTAACAGAAGATATCACTCGTTTGTCTTTGATTAAAGCAGGGTATAGCAAACTTGAAACGCAATTGGATAAATCTTTAGGAAAAACAGCGTACAGCTTTACACTTAGTACAGGAGCTAAGAAAAAGGCTGCTTCTGTAGAAGATAAAATTACCATTGCTGATGATGATGAAGGCTTGATAGAAGAAAAAAGAACCCCTAAAAAAAAGAAGAAAGTATATAACAAGGCTAAAAAAAGAGTAGTAAAAAAGAAGGAAACCAAAAAAGCAAAAGAAGAACCTAAAAAGGTAGAAGAAAAAAAGAATGCAGTTAAAGAGCCTGTTAAAGAAGAAAAAGCCAAAGTTGAAGAAAAAATAAAAGAGAAAATAGAGAAGAAAAAACCTCTTATAAAGGCTATCCCCAAAGGAAAGTCAACAAGAGTATTTGTTTTTAGCAAACCAAAAGGAGCTAAGATATTTGTGGATGGGCAACCGATAGGCAAAAAAGCCCCCACCTTTGTTACAACTTCAATGGGGAAGCATACATTTAAATTAACGCTTAATGGAAAGTCAGCAGAAAAGACTTTTGTATTATCCAAAAAAAATAAAGCTCAATCTTTTGTTCTAAAATAATTTAATTGAAATTATCTGAGTTAGATTTCCGTCCGCCCCCTCCTAAAAAAAAAGGAGGATGGGGCAAATGGATGATAGGGATGGCTGTAGGGGTTGTTCTTATTTGGGGCGTTATTTTCTTTTTTTGGGAGGGGCGTGCGCATTTATTAAGCTTTTTTCAAAAAGAAGAAAAAAAAATAGCAGTTAAAAGTACGGGTTCAATTTCACCAAAGAGAAATGAGTGTGGGTTAAACTGGTCTAGTGATTCCTTAGTTGTGGAACTTTTGTGTCAGAAATATCACGAGGTGGATTGTATGGATTGTTTGGAATGGATCCACCCAGAACTAAGCTATGGGGTAAATAATATTTTAGTTCATATTAAGGCTTTAAATCACGAGGTGGATTACCAAGAAATAAAGTTCCAATTTAAATTGATAGGCGAAGGAGTGACGATGAGTCAACTTGTCCTTTTAAATGAAAGAAAACATTTGGTTTACACTTTGCCAGAGCAGGGATTAAAGATAAATATTAAGGAAAAGAAGGTGGAAGGGGATTGGTGTGGCAGGAATTGTGAGGAGAAGGAACCGTTTGAATGGCCGTTAATCGGAAAAGCCTCAATCATCCCTTATCAAAAAGGAGATAGTTTAATTGAGTATCATGAGTGGCCAGTGCCTACATGGAGCTTTACATTAGATACGAACGCTCCTGTTTTCCCCCTTCGAAAAGGCAAGGTCGTAGAAATCCAACAAAGTGATGCTTTAGGGCAAGTGGTTAAGCTTTACCATGGCAGAGGGCTCTATTCCTATTATGGAAATATGGGAAGAGTGCAAAAGGAAATTAGGTTGGGGAGCCAAGTCACTTTAAAGGATACTCTTGGTTTTATGGCCCTTTTAGAGGACGATGAAAGTAAGAAGTTGAAGATTAGAGTTGAGAAAAATGGCATTTTTCTGTTTAATTTTAATAATTTATCCAAAGAACTAAACTCAAAGTAAAACGAATGTCATCTACCTTAAAATCAGCTTACCTTAACTTATGGGATGAAAAAAAGATTCATCATCCCTTTCAATGTTATCATTTTCTTTATTGTTTAGTGGAAGAAACAGCGAAGTTTCAAGAAATAACAAATGAAGCACCCTTGCATGAACAACATCTTTCTCCGCAGAGGATTTGCACGTTATTTAGTGAAGAAGTAAAGCGAGAATTCGGGCTTTTTTCTTCTCTTGTTATGGAGCAATGGGGAGTAAAGTCGGGAGCTGATATTGGTCAGGTTATATTTAACTTAGCGGATCAAAAAGTGTTTATTTTGGGGACGGAAAAGATGGAAGATTTTATTTCGGCAGGAGTATCCTTTTAATGACAAATCAAAAGCCAGTTGCTGGTTTCTTGTCACTCCTGTTATTTTCTTTTTTTGCCCTAGTATTTATGGGGTGCGGATCTGATAAAGGCCCTGTATTTTCAGGGGATAATAAGTTTGCCTCGGTTAAGGCTTTGTCTTTTTCTCCGAGAAGAAAATATTTACAAAAAGGGGAAGAAGTTTCTGTTTTAATTAAAG
>CAZLBO010000195.1:0-5160 GCA_964557725.1 uncultured Bifidobacteriales bacterium
CCCAAAGACAAGATGGGTGGGGGTTGGCCTTTTGATTCACATGGCATTAGACTCGATTGACTGTATGGTAACCAACGGTATTTGGTTTACATAGAAACTTTACCTTGTAAAAAGTACCTTGATCATTCCTCTTTACCTTGTGGGAGAACTTAGCCGAAAAGTACTAAACGGAAGCCCTTAATAAGAAAAATGAGCACCTTCTTTAAAATTACGTACATTCTATTCTTAACAACCGAAAGAGTTTTTTATGAAAAAAAAGTCATCATTAACCACTAAAATTATGATTTGGATGGCTGGGGGGCTTATTCTCGGCGTCTTGCTTAATCAGTTTGCCATGGGCATTCCTTTTGTCAAAAACTACCTCGTTGACGGGTTCTTTTATGTAGGGGGCAAACTCTTTGTTAAGACGTTAAAAATGTTGGTAGTCCCTTTAGTGACTTTCTCTTTAATCTCAGGAGTTCTTGGGGTGGGGGATATTCGTACCTTGGGTAAGGTGGGAATCAAATCCCTTGGGCTTTATTTAATCACCACTGCGTTAGCTATTTCATTGGGCATGGGTTTAACTTCAATAATTAACCCTGGTAAAAACTTTGACATGCAATCTGTCGAGACAAAAAGTTTTGCAGTGAAAGAGGCTCCAGCTATCAGTGAAGTTTTTATCAATTTAATTCCTGGGAACCCCGTAGCAGCTTATGCTAATGGAGAAATGCTACAGATTATCTTCTTTACCTTATTGTTTGCAGTCTGTTTAATTCTTTATGGAGAAAAGGGAAAAAAGCTTGGGGATAATATTGAGAAGCTCAATGATATCATGATGAAAATGGTCGGCTTGGTAATGTCCATCGCCCCTTACGGTGTGTTTTGTCTAATGGTAAGGACTTTTGCAAATGAGGGAGTTGATTTATTGCTCCCTATGTTCAGTTATTTTTCATGTGTTATTTTGGCTTTAGTACTCCATACATTAATCACCATGCCCTTTTTGCTGAAAGTATTGAGTGGGCTAAATCCTGTGGTGTTTTTCAAAAAAATGCGGTCAGCACAACTATTTGCTTTTAGTACGGCGAGTTCAAATGCAACCATTCCTATTACCCTGCGGACAGTGGAAAAAAGATTAGGGGTCGAGAAGTCAGTGGCCTCTTTTACGATTCCCTTTGGGGCGACAATTAATATGGATGGAACAGCCATTATGCAAGGGGTTGCAACGGTGTTTATTGCTAATGTTTATGGCATTGATTTAAGTTTTTTTCAATATTTGACCATTATTGGGATGGCGGTATTAGCTTCCATTGGCACTGCGGGAGTACCTGGAGTGGGGTTGATTATGCTGGCGATGGTGTTTAACCAAGTGGGGTTACCTGTAGAAGGGATAGGCCTTATTTTAGGGGTGGATCGATTGTTGGATATGGTGAGAACGGCTGTGAATATTACAGGGGATGCGACCGTCACTTGCATTGTTTCAAAATGGGAAGGGAAGCTCAATACTAATTTGTTTGACGACCCTCAAGCAGGGGCTGTTGAGGGGTAAAAGAAGTGGAATGGGTAAAGTGCAGTGCTCATTGTGGTTAAAATTCCTTTTTGACAAAAATTATTGTTACTTTAAGTCTAATCACTCCTTTCTGATGGGGTTCGGAGGTTTTTCAAAAAAAATGGAGATAAATAAATGAAAGCAAGTAAGATGAAATTGATGTTATTGGCGGGGATTCCTTTGGTTTCACTGATGATTGGTTGCGCAGGAAAAAAGCCACCAGTAGAAGAAGCAAAAAAAACAGAAGTTAAAAAAGAGGCTCCTGCAAAAGTAGCGGCTCCTATCAAAGAAGCAAAAAGTGCAAATTTGATTAAAGTTGAGGACCTTTTAGCAGAATTGATGGCACAAAAGGTTTATTTCGATTTTGATAAGTCGGAGTTAACAGAAAAAGCCAAAGAAATTTTGGCAAAAGTGGGTAAAATTCTTTCTCAGCCTATGGAAAAAGAAGTGATTAATATCCTCATTGAAGGGCATACAGATGAAATGGGAACGGGAGAATACAATATTGCTTTAGGAGAAAAGAGAGCTTTAAAAGTAAAAGAATACTTGGAATCCTATGGCGTAAGTGTCGCTCAACTTAAAATCATTAGTTTTGGTGAGGAAAAGAAGGCCAAAGAAGGGCATGATGAACAGAGTAATTCTTTGAATAGACGTGCGGAACTTAAAGCCGAATCAGTTAAGAAATAAATTTGTTTTAAACTTCCTTAAGTGAAGTTATTGAATATGAAAGGAGCCCTTCTCTATGGTGAGAGTAAGGGCTTTTTTTAACACTCCCCGATAAGTCTTTTCAAAATATTTGGAGGCACACTTCAATTTTTTTTCTGTAGGTATTTTGTACCCACAAGGCTCTAAGGTAAAAGTGACTTTTAAGCGGTAGGTTCCATCGGGTATGTAATAGATAACACTGTTTTGATCATTGCCATAAGAGAACTCAACATACGAGGAGTGATTGTCTTGATTGATTAAGTTTTTGAGGGCTTTAAAGCTTTTAATTTTAGTAAGAGTGTCATTGACTATGGCATGTATGGGGGGAAAGCTAGGGTAATCGGTGCCGATTAAGTGAAAAGCTGTCCATGCGTTTAAGTAATCTTTTAAATTATATTTTCTGATTTGTAAACTGACATTGCTGATGCTATCTGTCCAATTAACACAATCGGAATAACCTGTAAATTCACTTTCATTAATGAGAGTAAAACTTTTTAGCCCCACGATGTTCCAATGATAACAAGGGACGCTTACTTTAAAATCTTTATCGGCAACAACGGTTACAGCACCTAAATCATCTTTATAACCCACCTTTAGCTGAGCGTGAGCACGCCTTAAGCTAGAGGTTTTAAAAGAGCGGGGAGGGATGGCTTTTTGAGGGGGGATAGGTTTGGCTGTGAGCCCGCCCCAAAAGAGGGCAAGAAAAAAAAGAAGGGTTTTATAGTTCAGAGGTTTCATAGGTTTACTTATTCATTCTATTATAACTCTCTTAGGGATTCAATTCTTGTTTGTGGGTGGGGCTTGAGGGGGAGAAAAGCTTATAAATCTCCATATCCTAAAAATACAATTAGCTATATTTCTCTAATAAATAAGAAAAGTACCTCTAAATTGTTTAAAAGCGGACTTAGAGAAAATAACGATAAGGTTAAAACTACATATGTCTGACATCGAAATATCACGAAACTCAGTTAAAAAGCTGATTACAGAAATCGCCAAAGATCAATACGGTATCAGTTCGGATAATCTAGAGCCTTATGGCCGTTATAAAGCCAAGTTGTCGCAAAAATATATTCAGAGTCTTGAGGGGCAATCAGACGGAAAGCTTATTTTAACCACAGCAATTAGCCCGACTCCTGCAGGAGAAGGCAAGACCACTACCACTGTTGGCCTAGGAGATGCCCTCAATCGAATCGGTAAAAAAACGCTTATTTGCTTACGAGAACCCTCTTTAGGCCCTTGCTTTGGTATAAAGGGGGGAGCTGCTGGAGGGGGCTACGCACAAGTGGTTCCTATGGAAGACATCAACCTTCACTTTACAGGGGACTTTCATGCTATAGGCTCGGCGCATAATTTATTATCGGCTCTTATTGATAATCACATCCATCAAGGCAATAAACTAGATATTGATCCAAGACGCATTACTTGGAAGCGAGTTGTAGATATGAATGATCGTGCTTTACGGCAAATTATTCAATCACTGGGGGGGGCAAGTAATGGGTTTCCACGGGAAGATGGTTTTGATATTACAGTGGCCTCGGAGGTGATGGCTATATTTTGTTTGTCAAACTCCCTGTCGGATTTAAAGAATCGCTTAGGCAAGATTGTTATTGGTTATACCCGAAAGAAAGAACCTATTCATGCTAAAGATTTAAAGGCTCAAGGGGCGATGGCCGCTTTATTAAAAGATGCTTTACAACCTAATTTGGTACAGACTTTAGAGAATAATATGGCCATGGTTCACGGAGGCCCTTTTGCAAATATTGCCCACGGATGTAATAGTGTAATTGCGACAAAATCAGCCCTTAAAATGGCAGACTATGTGGTGACAGAAGCAGGGTTTGGAGCCGATTTAGGAGCAGAAAAGTTTATTGATATAAAGTGTAGAAAAGCAGGGTTAAAACCTGCCGCCGTCGTGTTAGTGGCAACGATTAGAGCCTTAAAGTATCACGGTGGTGTAGATGTTAAAGATTTGAATCATGAAGACTTAGTGGCTTTAGAAAAAGGCATGGTTAATTTAGAACGGCACTTGAATAACATACAATCGCATTTTGGGCTTCCCTGTATTGTTTGCCTTAATCATTTTACGGCAGATACAGAGGCAGAAGTTCAATTGTTAATGGACAAGGTTGAGGCCTTGGGTGCGAAAGCGGTACTTGCTCAGCATTGGGCAAAGGGGGGAGAAGGAGCAGAGGATTTAGCTAGAGCGGTGGTTGATTGTGTTGATAATCACCCTGGACAGCATCAGTTTGTTTATCAGGATTCGGATTCTCTTTGGGATAAATTAGAAGCGGTAGCGACTAAAATTTATGGGGCTAGTCGGATAGAAGCGAGTGTTGCTATCCGAAAAAAAATCAAAAAATTGGATGACTCTTATGGTTCCTTTCCCGTATGTATTGCAAAAACACAAATGTCATTTTCTACCTCTCCAGAATTACGCGGAGCACCTTCTGATCATGTCATCGAAATTCAAGAAGTGAGAGTTTCAAATGGGGCAGGATTTATTGTGGCAATTGCAGGGAATATGATGACCATGCCCGGTCTCCCTAAGGTGCCTTCTGCCGAGAGAATTGATGTGGATGATGAAGGTAATATTACAGGTTTATTTTAAAGTAAAATAAAGGGTAGTGATTATTTTTTATGACTCAGCAGGTAGTATTTTTTGATGGTGTTTGTGGCCTTTGTCTTTGGTCCGTTCAGTTTTTATTAAGAGTGGATGTCCGTCATCGGCTTTTGTTTGCATCGATACAAGGGACATGGGCCAAGGAGTCTGAATTTTATTCAGAAATAACTCAAGTAGATTCCATTTGTTTTGTGAAGGATAAAAAGGTCTATACAAAATCAACCGCACTGTTAAAAATAGCGAGTGAACTAGGAGGCCTTTGGAAGTTAACCGCTATCTTTACTTACCTACCCCAAGGCTTTAGAGATAG
>CAZLBO010000196.1:0-5154 GCA_964557725.1 uncultured Bifidobacteriales bacterium
CTCTTATTTTCTATCGCTTAGCCCTTTTTCTGCTCCACTAGGCTCTATCCTATTTTCCCCATTAGCTCCCTCCATTTCACCTACAAATCCCCACTACTTTCCTTGATTCGTCCCCGAAACCTGTCCAAATATCCCAGAATGATTTAACTTCCTTCCTTTTGAAAGAAAAGCCATGTTATTGGAAAAAAACATACCTGAGGATGATGCACAGCAAAGAGTCGACCGCTATATTCGGAGATTGTGTCCTGGATTAAGCTTGTCACGGCTTCATCATTTGTTTCGGAAAAAGGAAATTAAGGTAGAAGGCCGACCTGTTGACCGGAATTTTGTGTTAGAGGCCTCGCAGTGTTTGAGAATCTTTGGTTTGAAGGAGCATGAACTCAAGACCTTTGAAGAAAGAACAACAGGATGGAATAGCCCTGAATTTAAAATCCCTATTCTTTTTGAGGATGATGATTTATTAGTATTGAATAAAACCCCTAGATTACCAGTGCATCCAGGAACAGGCTCTTTACCTGGGCAAACAGTGATTGAGCAAGTGTCGGGTTACTTAAAGAATGCAGAAAAATGGGAGGACAGTTTATTTAAGCCTTCTCTCATTCACCGATTGGACAAGGATACTTCAGGGGTGTTGCTCGTCGCAAAATCGGGTAAGGCACTTAGGCATTGGACACAAGCATGGCGAGAGAATCAAGTGAATAAAAAGTACTTGGCCCTGACGGTAGGGGTTCCTTCCGTACAAAAAGATACGATTGACTCCCAACTACATAGAGTAGACTCCAAAGGAGGCGGTGCCAAATCTGTGGGGGGGGGCGAAGGCGGAAAGCGTGCCGTGACGGCTTTTAAGGTAATAGAAAAGTTTGAGGGATATGCTTTATTAGAGGTCACTCTTTACACAGGAAGATTACACCAGATAAGAACACATTTGGCGGATTATGGGAATCCTATTTTAGGGGATAATCGGTACGGAAATTTTGAGCAGAACCGTTTGGGCAAAGGGACTTTGGGTTTGAAGAGGATATTTTTGCATTCTCATGAACTAAAAGGAAAGGATGCCGAGGGAAAACCGTGGGTTTTTACTGCTGATTTGCCTGAGGATCTCAAAAACTGCCTAGATAAGCTCCGTCAATAGGGGGGGATTGAGTTGTTTGAGCTGAAAATTGCTCGTTTAATGGTTTACGAGAGTCATTTATTTTTTAATGTTTTTGCCCTCGGAGGCAGATTGAATTCAGAACTAACACATATTTATCGTGAATTAACAGGCAAAGCTCCTAGAGAGGTTTTGAGTCGACAAGGCACGGTGGATATTGAAAAATACATCGCTAGCTTTTGGAATGAAAATCACATTATCGTTTTGCATGCACTATTGGAAAAAGCCAAGAAGGAAGCTCCTTCGCAAAGTATTGTGGCTCCTGCCACTGCTACCTTTGAATTTGTTAAACAAGAGTTTTTGAATATCTGGGTAGATATTCAGCATCGTTTAGATGAGTATTGCAATATATGGGAAGAACGGTTGGAGTTTAAGGCTTATTACCCCATTTTAAAGGATCACTGGGTTGAGCAGCAAATTGACGGGTATCGCTTAAAAGGAAAAGGCGATAAAGAGGAATCGAGAAAGCTATACCAGCAGACTCTTCAGGATGTAGTGGTTGAGGGAGTGAGAATCTTCTCTCTTTTTCAAGGAACCTTGATCCATTTACAAGCAGGTATCTCTAAAGAATGGCAAAAAGAATGTTTGGTCGATGAATTGTCCAAAATTATGCCCTTGCTTGAAGACTGTATGCGAGAAAAAGAAGTAAAGGTGTTTCGAAACATTCCTGAATTTATGAATAAAAAATTTGTTCAACTATTTGTGGATCATGTGAATCAATGGGAGTACGAGACTTTTTCTACGGAAAAGGCTTTGTTTGATAACATTGCTAAAAAGTGGAATAAGTCAGGAAAGTACCCCAATGGGTTAATTGGTTTTTTGCATTTTTTTGTAGAGTTTATGGAAGCCGTATTGAAAAAGGTTTACAACTATTATAACCGAAAATGGCGTTTGTATTTGAGAGGTGTGGAGAGTTCTTCTTCTGCTGTACCTCAAGGGGTAAACCCTTAAAATTTTAAAGAGAAAAGGATAACGATGAAAGAAAATAATGTATGGGCAATATTGTTCAAAACGGCGATGGTGGCTTCTGCGGGCTTTATGGCACTCAACTTTTTGCCTCAAGATACAAGTGGGCTTAATTTACCATTGATTGGCTATGCCGTTTTATGTTTGGTTTCATTGGGTTACTTTATTGTTCAGGGGTCTAAAGGGGTTTCTGTTGTTACGGTTAATAACAATGAGAGCGAAGCAACAAATAGTCAATTGATAGATGTTTTGTCAAAACTCCAGGGTTCTTTGGATGAAAATCTTAAACAACAAATGGAATCACAAAAGGCCTTAGCAAAAAGCTTAATAGGCGAAAGCCAAGGGCAAAAAAGTCAGCTCGTAGAATCTATGACGGGACTTCAAAGCTTATTAAAAGAAAATGCCGAGCAACAGAATGCTTCTCAATTAGCCATTGTAGAAAAGTTAGCCTCAGGAGTAGGGGAGGGTGATTCACAATTAGCCCACGAAGTGCAAAACTTTAAAGAAGCTTTGACAAAAAATTCAGAGAAAGAAATGGCCTCTCAGTCATCTATTATTGAGAAATTAGCCTCAGGATCAGGAGAGGGAAACGTCCAACTAGTGGAAGAGATTCAAAGTCTTAAAGAAGTCCTCACGCAAAATGCAGAACAACAGAATGCCTCTCAATTAGCATTGGTAGAGAAGTTAGCTATGGGGTCAAATAGTGATGAAGATTCACAATTGATTCAACAGATTCAAAGCCTTAAAGAGGTATTGGCCGAAAATGCAGAACAACAGAAGGCTTTTCAAGTGTCTATTGTAGAACGGTTAACTTCAGGATCGGGAGAAGAAAATTTACAATTGGTAGAAGAAATTCATAGCCTTAAAGAAGTATTAACTCGAAATGCCGAGCAACAGAATGCTTCTCAATTAGCATTAGTTGAAAAATTATCAACAGGGGCTAGCGAAGGGGACTCGCAATTTATTCAAGAAATTCAAAGCCTCAAAGAGTTATTAGTTGAAAATGCAACCGAACAAAAGGCTTTTCAAATAGCTTCGCAACAAACATTAGAAAAAACAGCGGAACAACAAATAGCCACTCAGCAAATGATGGTCGAAAAATTAACTTCTGGTGCCGAAGGAGATTCGCAATTAGCCAATGCTGTTGAAGAAATAAAGAATCTCAAGGGTGTTTTACAAGAGGGAAGTGTACAACAAGCTTCTTCATTAGAAGCGGTAACAAATAAAATATCAGAACTATTAGAAACAAGTTTAAGGCCACGTCCTGTTACTACGGAGTCGTCTGAATCGGGCGAAAAATACACGGAGTTAATGAGAGAGAATGAAAGTGAATTTCTCTATGAGTTAAAAAAGATGTCTGCGGCTTTACAAAAAGCTTCATCCGAAGGAGTGGAAGATTTAAAAGAAGGGGCAAAAGGGTACTTTGAGAGTGTGAGTGAGAGAATTGTTCAAGTGAATCAAGAGAGCTTTCAAAAAGTATGGGCACAACAAGCCGATTTTGTCGCACAACTTTCAGAAATAAATAATTCACAACAAGAAGTGAATAAAGAAATATCCATAAAGTTAGCTAATACGGTTGAAGCACTTGAGAAGTCAGGAAATGGCTTATTGGAGCAGGCAGAAGTGGCAGAAATTAATCAAGTTGAATTGAAGGCGAGTATCGAACTATTTAACGGAACCATGACTCAAGTAGTAGAAAAGCTAGAAGGAAAAGTAGATGGGGAAAGTGACGAAACTAATTTTGTAGAAAAATTAACAGGAACTTTAGAGGCTTTTCATGAAAAATCTACAGAGATATTGATTGAAAACTCATTAAAAACAAGAGAAATTTTATCTGAATTGTTGATGGATAAAATAGAAGGGGTTAATAAAGCAGAGGCTTCGGCTTCTTAAGCTTTTTTAAGTCATGAACCAAATACTTATACATCGATGGAATTTATTACGGGACAAACTGGTAGAACAGGGCGGCCGTGATAAGGTACAAAAAGCTCTTTTGGATCAATTGATAGATAAGGGTGAATTGTACGAATCAGAAGAGAAGAATTCATTGGCAGAACGGATGTATGCAAGAGTTTTAGAACGGTTAGGTACAAATACTACTGGAATAAAAAAACAACGGAAGAAGTCATTAAATTTTTCTAAAGTAGCTCGTCATCTCAATCAACAAAGAAAGAGTACAGCCTTGAGCTTGCTTAAACGAAAGGGGAAGTTGGTTCCCCAATTAGAAGCTGATTATTTTACTCAAGCGATTGAACATTTTGAATCCCCTGTAGAGAGTAAGGTGGAGCAAAACAGAGTAGGGCTTAATAAGTTAGCGAATTTGAGAATGGAAATACTTGAATCTGTTCTCAAATACCATTCTTTTTCAAATAAGCCTGTGGATAAAGCAAAGGTAGAGGCCGAGGTTGATGAGATTATTAGAGGCCCTTATAATGTGGATGCAAATGTAAAACAGTTTTTTGATTTAGTAGAAAGCAGGGATGCGATTTGGGCGGATGACTTTAAAAGTCTTTATAAAGAATTGTCTGAAATTAGTGCCCTTTTCACATAGTGTAGGATTCCAGGCAAGCTGGAATGACGGAGACTGTTTGACTAAATTCTATTCAAAGAACTGATAATAACCCTGTCCCTTAATTATTTTATCGAGATAAAGAGCAAGCTCTCTCACATGATAATCTCCCCACATACAGGATTCTCCACAAGGGATTTTTGAACCTTCGGGAATGTGATCCCATCCGTTGGGATGGTGGTAAACAGAGTGAAGCAATAAGCCTTGATGCGTAGGGTCTTGACTGATGTACTTTTCTTCAAATAAATATTTTGAAAGTGTTAGGCCTGTTTGCCAGTACTTCTCTCCTTCACTGTTGCCTTTTGCAGAAAGGAAGCGCCCGAATCGGAGAAAGCCTTGTGCAGCAATAGCTGCGGCAGAACTATCGACAGGTTCATGATCATTGAATGGATCAGAGGGCTTTTCAAGATAGTTTTTGATTTTATTTAAATGAGGAGCTCCTGTATCCCAATAGGGAATACCATCAGAA
>CAZLBO010000197.1:0-5133 GCA_964557725.1 uncultured Bifidobacteriales bacterium
ATAGAGAGGGCTGTAGATATTAAAAATCTGTTGTTATCTTTTACCTTTTTATAGGCTATTTCAACCGTGGATTTTTCACGAACCACTAAGTCCGCATTTCCTGAAAAAAGCCTGAGAAAAATTCGATCTTTTTCTTTTGTTTCTAATGTTATTCCTGGGTAGAGAATAAGAGACTGTTTCACATCTTGACTAATACTACTGTAAGCCTCTCGGAAAAAGGGATGTCCCTTTACCTCTTTAACTACAGCAAAGGGTTCTTGGCTCCAGCCCATACTTACCCCAAGTACGCAAAGTATAAGAAGCCTTTTCATTGGAAATGCAACCGAGTTAAAGTGTGCTTATCCTTTAAAAACTCTTTAGCCAATTTCTCGATCTGCTCTAAAGAAAAGGGTTGTCCATTCCATCGAATATGCCCTTTTATCGGAGCTTTATCCCCTAAACTAGACACAAAAATATCATAATTTTCGCCCAAAATAATTTTAAGAGCGGCCATAAGTCTCTTATTGTAATCATCGGTGCTTGACAAAAAGCCATCGATATGCTTTTTCTCTGAAACAAAGTTAGGGACATCTGTAGCAAGACCAGGTCTTTCTAAACCAGCATCGCCCCCCCCTAGTAAAGTAGAAACCTTAAACTGTAAAGCATTGGAGTACATGTAATCGACCGAAGGGCCTCTCAAGTTAGCTCGTACCCTCCAAACATAAGTTTTTCCCGCTTCTAACAACGGAGCGTATGAAGGATATGGAGCAGGAATACTACTGTTTCCCTTCCCTTCCTTGCCAAAAACATCAAAAGAAAGCAGTTCTACCCCCGACAAAGCCTCCACAGAACGCTCTCCAGGAACTACTTCATAGATAAAAAGAGTGAATTTGGGGTCTGGCCCATAATCAAATTCTTCTCCGTAAAGATCCGAAGTAATAATAAAGGTAGGAGCAAATTCATATATTTCTGCAGGGGAACGACTAGAAGTACGAGAACCAGGAGAAAGTGCCTTAATATTTTCCACATTCCTTAAGTTCGCAGGTTTATTCACATCAAAAGTGCCTGCCCCCTCTGCCTCTATTCTTAGCTTTTCCCATGCTGTGACGGTGGTGTGATCACAAGTTAATTTTAATTGTGTTTTTAAATCCATAGAAGGAGCTTTTCCCCCTCCCACCGCTAGTAATTCTTCTAATTGTGCCTCTGTACTTGATTGCCCATCACTCGCCTTATCCATGTTAAAAACTTCGCCCGAAGTAATAAGCCCCCCAACATGCTGTTCTTCGACTCGATATAACTCATCGACCATCACATAGGTTTGGTCTGTTAGCCTATTGTTAATGGGGTCTGCCACAATATATACCCCTAGATGAAGCTGACCATTAGCGGCTCTCGCCCTTAAACTTGGGTTTATCTGTATTTGAAAAAAGACAGGAGCAGAAGCAGAAGCCACATTTTCAAGATTAAACCAACCAGGGCTAATATTGGTAACCGTGTGTTCAAAAGGTTTTGCGAAAAATTGAACCGCAGGCACCCCAATTTTTTTCAAACTGTCCAATTCAGTGCAAGTGCTACCCTGTGAAACTCCCTGAGTAGGAAATAAAACGCCAAGACACCAAAAGAAGGTGATTGACCAAGGAAGTATTTTTTTTTTGTAAGTGATACTCACATTCTCTCTTTTTTTAAATTTTAAAATGTAAAAAACAGACAGCAGATGCAAAGAAATTCTAAACTCTTTTCAAAAGACATCAAAACGCTCTTTTCTTTAAAGCAAAAAACTTAAAATGAATTATTTTACTAAAAAATAACCAAGGTCACCTCATGCCCGAACTACCCGAAGTCGAAACGATACGTTCCTATTTACAGCCTAAAATTCAAAACCAACAAATAGAAAAGTCTCAATTGAAGCTTCCCCGTTTACTATTAGGCTCTTCCCCTCTTGAGTTTAAAAAAAGCATCCAAGGACAATCCATACAACAAGTGTTACGGAGAGGAAAGTATCTTATTTTGGAACTCAGCCATTCTTCACTCGTCTTTCATTTAGGGATGACAGGGCAATTAACTCTCCTTCCCTTTACCTCTAAGCCCTCTAACCAATTTCAAAAGACTTTAACTGGCCTACAAGTTTCAAAGGGGGGGCACGCCCCAGATAAACACACCCACTTCACCCTTTTCTTTTCCTCAGGGGATCAATTGCATTTTAGAGATGTTCGCACTTTTGGAAAGCTTATTTATTTAAAAGAGGGAGATTGGCACTCTCACCCCCGTCTCAAAAAGTTAGGCATTGAGCCTTTAGAGTTAAAACCTGTGGCATTTTTAAAAAAGCACTCTCCTATTACCTCCCAACGAACCATTAAGTCTCTTTTACTCGATCAATCTTTTATCTGTGGAGTAGGAAACATTTATTGTGATGAGGCTTTATTTGAAGCCCGTATCCAACCCCAAAAAAAAGCCTCCCAACTTACCACTGATGAGTGGAAAACTTTGCTCAAAGCAGTTATCAAAGTGATAAAGAAGGGCATCCGAAACTCAGGAACAACTTTTAGTGATTACCGTCAACCCGACCATTCTAAGGGGTCAAACCAAGAACAGCTCCGAGTATACGGCCGTGGAGGCGCCCCATGTTACCAATGCACAAAAATCTTAAAAAAAATAACAGTGGCTCAAAGAGGAACTGTCTTTTGCCCTCACTGCCAAAAATAAATTGTTAACTTTAGTAAAAACAGGAGATGATAAATTGCTACCCTACGTTACCTTTGTGGCTTTTGATTTAGAAACCACTGGCTTATACGCCAAAAAAGATGAAATTATTGAAGTGGCTGGAGTCAAATACACTTTAGAGAAAAAAGACGGAAAAATCTCCGCAAAAACCATTGGCGAATATTCTAGTTTTGTCAAACCCAACATGTTTATCCCTAAAGAAGCCACTCGGATAAATAAAATTACGGATCAAATGGTTGATGACGCCCCTCCCGCTAAAAAGGTG
This sequence comes from uncultured Bifidobacteriales bacterium, assembly GCA_964557725.1. GTDB lineage: Bacteria > Fibrobacterota > Fibrobacteria > UBA11236 > JADFYW01 > CAZLBO01. Next base: position 2,966 of record CAZLBO010000197.1, read on the forward strand.
TTAACAGAATTCATTCGCTTTTGTGGATTGAGTACCGTATTAGTGGCTCATAACGCCGCTTTTGATAGTGAGTTTTTAGCCAAGACACTCAAAAGAAATGGAATGATGATTCCCCAAAACCCTGTGATTGATAGCTTAAAGGTCTCTCGAAAGATAATGCTTGAAGCCCCCTCTCATAAGCTAGGAGAACTAGCCAAACGACTAGGCAACCAATTGAGCCTCAAAGTAGATGAAGCCAATTTACACCGTGCTTTATATGATTGCGAAGTTTTAAAGGAAGTTTTTACCGCTTGCCTAAGAAAGCGATTTCAAGAAAAAGAATTAACCATGGACAAGGCGATTCAATCTATTGAAAAGGTACATGGAACAGCCCTTCAACTCAAATCCTACGTTTAAAGCAGTCGCCCTGCGATTGTGGTAAGCTCTTCCCTTAACTTTGATTGGGGTTGACTAACCGTCGCAGGAATCCCCTTTGTTATCGAATCCTTTGCTTGGGGAAAGTAAGAGATGCGGCCGAGATAGCTTATCTTTAACCCTAAATACTTATTCACTAACTTCTGAAAAGGTTCGACAACATCTTCATCCTCATCTGATTCCACCTTGTTTAGGATTAAGCCTATCTTAATTTGTTCTATTTCTTCTTTCACCTTTTGAGTATTTTCTGGTTCAAGTTTTTCAAGTGATTCAAAGAGACTGCTTAAGGTATCAAGATTCAAATTACTTCTTGGATCAAAGGCCTCTTCAATTAATTTTTTTATCGCTATATTTTTTTTATAGCCATTGAGCAAAAGGCGAAAGACTACTCCTTTTAAAAACATAAAGTTACTTTCAATTGTAGAAGGCATGCTATCTATTACAACCGCACTCACATCCGCCTGCAAAACAACTTCTTCTAATTCCCGTCTTGTAGAAGGAGCGTCAAGTAACAAAACATCTCCACTTAATTGTTCAAGTTCTTGGATGAAATTTTTCTTTTTAAGGGGATAACTTTTTCGAGAAAGAACAAAGCTAGAGGAGTTACTTAAAAGTGTTATTGAGGGATAAGGAGTTTGTATCAAAAGAGAGCTTAACTCTACAGATTCCTTTTTGAAATAATCTGCTAAAGTTTTTTCTGGAAAGGAAATACCTAACATATTATGCAAACAAGCTCCCTCTGTGTTAAGATCTGCCAATATGACTTTTTTATTCCAATGAACAAAAAGGGGAGCTAAGTTCGTTAATAGAAAAGACTTTCCTACGCCTCCTGCTCCTCCCACAATTCCTATTATTTTTTTTTGTTTCATCATTAGAATAATTTAAAGACTAAGTGCCAACCTTCTTTACTTTCTGGACAGGCTTCTGTTTGACATTCATTCAAAAGGTACCCTTTTAAAAAATAATCGCTTTCTCCACAAGCTAGGCATTGATACTCTCCACTATCCATAGCGACCTTCCCTACGGGTAACGAATCGTCCTGTGCTTCTTCCTCAACGGCTTGTTCTGTACTGGCTACTTCAGTCTGATTCCCGACAAGCGGGGGTGACGGGATAGAAGAGTCTGGTTCTTCTGACTCTTGCTCTTCTTCCTTACTTGAAACTTCCGTGGGTTCGAGGCCTTCCTCTGAAAGGGTTTCAATATCTGATAATTCTAGTTCATCTATTTCCCCTAGAATTTCATCAATGCCCTCTTCTTCATTTTGAGGAGAGTTACTTTCTTCTTCTATTTCTGACAAATCAAATTCGTCGTCATCTTCCTCAGTGGTCTGTTCTGTACTGGCTACTTCTGTAGGATTCTCGACAAGTGGGGAGGACGGGATGGAGGAGTCTGATTCGGTTAGGGGTTCTTCTGGTGGGTTCTCTGCGAGAGGAGGGGGTTCCTCAATTTCTTCAGGCTCACTTTCTCCCTCTACAGCATCAAGTTCCTTTTCTTCCACAATTTCAGCTTCTGAGGAATTCCCTGCAAGCGGGAATGACGGACTGGAGGAGTTCGATTCACTTAGGGACTCCTCGTCCTTACTTAAAGATTCCGTGGATTCGAGGCCTTCCTCTGGGATGGTCTCAATATCTGACAATTCTAGCTCATCTATTTCTCCAAGGATTTCATCGATGTCTTCTTCTTCATTTGTTGGATTCTCGACAAGTGGGGAGGACGGGCTGGTGGAGTCCGATTCATTTAAGGGTTCTTCTGGT
>CAZLBO010000198.1:0-5132 GCA_964557725.1 uncultured Bifidobacteriales bacterium
AGCTCATCATTAAGACTAGAACCTGTACCCTTAAACAAGTTTGATGAAAACCCAGGAATACTAATAGAGGGAGCTTGTGTCTCTTGCCCAAGAGAAGAGGGAAGCAAGGTCACTCTAGTTTCATATACCTTAGGAGTTAATATGCAATAGAAAAAAGCTATAGCGCATGCAGCAATCACAATACCCACACCATACTTCCAATGCTTTATCAAAAACTGAAATAGTTTTACAAAATCTATCGTAAGAAATTCTTGATCATTGCCCTTTTCTAATTGATTATTCATAAGCTTATCAAATAAAAGTTCATCACTACTTTGTTGTAGTGACCATAAAAACTAATGCAACAGCCGCTGCTAAAATTGAAAGAATATCCGCCGTAAATCTCAGCCAGTCCTTAGGTATATCCTCTGGCTTACTCGGCACATAAACCACACTACCCGGATCAGGTGCTCGATAAAACTCATTGGTTGTTTCCCCATTCGCATATTCCAACACCACATGTTTCTTGTCCGAAAAACGAGTAAAGCCCCCTGCTCTTGCTATATAGTACTTAACACCCGCGCCCTTCTTATACAACACGCTAGTCGCAAACCCCACTTCTCCCATTACCTTTATTGAATTCTGCCATTCAGGTACATACAAACTATCCCCATGTTTCATGGCAATATTCATTCGGCCTTCTGGTTCAGTTACAGCCTTGTCTAAATCAATTCCTATTCGCCCTATTAAATCTTTTGTTCTATAAAACTTAAATCCTGGTTGATAAGCATCCTTCTTTAAGCCTCCTGCCCGCTTAATCAATGCATCTAGTTTTTCCCCCGGAAACAATAACGCGTACTTTCCTGGATACTTAAATTCCCCAGACAACGTCACCACTTCTTTATCATACCAATTGGGATTTACAGGGATGTGAATCAAATCCCTTGGCTCCAATTTATATTCACTACTCGTATTTTCTAAACCATGAGAGAGCGTGACTTCTGTTGACTTAACCACTCGACCCAGATTATTGATTCTAAAAACAAGCGCCTTGCCTTCTTCATACTGAGGCAAAAAACCACCGGCTCTTAAAACAAAATCTTTAATCGTCATCCCTCTACTGTAAGGATAAAAGCCTGGACGAAAGACAGCTCCTGCTATCTCTATACTATCAGGAGAATACATATCCTTCTTGTTGTAAAGAATCACATTGTCTTTGCCTTGTAATTCAATAGAGGTTATTTCTGTATTCTCTAGGGAATAAGAAAAAAGCTGACTCGATCCATTATCATTAAACCGCAAAACATGTACTCTTCCTAAAAAGGCCTCTTTTTTAAGGCCGCCTGCCATTTTCACTAAATCTGCGATATTCTTAATCTGTCGTGAATCATAGCGGCCTTCGTACTTAACAGGGCCTGTCACAGAAATAAAATGGTCGGATGTTTCAGAAGAACTATCAATGACCAAAACATCTCCATCCATCAATTTAAACTGAGCTTTTCCCGATAAATAATCCTGTGGGCTAGATAAATCTTCATATTTATCCCCTGTTTCTGTAAGCCGTTTAAGAGAAACTCGGTGATGCGCCGCCGTGGGGTTTAAACCTCCAGAAAATTGAAGAAGCTCTTTAACTCCTTCTCCCTTTTTCAATTCATAAATAGCAGGTCGCCCCACATCCCCTTGAATTTCAACTAAAACACTCGCTCGTTTTGAAAAAAGAATATCTCCATCATGTAAAGAGTTAGGTGTTAGCTGTTTTCCTTTTAACAGATAATCGTACAAATCCAAGGTATGCGTTTTGCCACCCCTTGTTAATTGCAGGCTTCTCACCGACCCTATATCAGTGGGTCCTTTTGCTTGATAGAGAGCAGACAAGATACTTGTGTTCCCTGAAAAAATAAATCCTCCTGGTGTCTCTACCTCACCCAGCACAAAAATTTTAATCGGACCAGAACTCCCATTAGAAATTTCAACAAAAGTGGTTGCCCTCGCTTTATTAATCCCTGAATAAATTCTTGAAAGTGCGTTGCGAACCTTTTTTTCCGCATACTCCATAGAAAGCCCATTAAGTGAAAGTCGCCCCACTCCTTTAAGATTTATTTTACCCGAATTATCCAACTGAACCGAATACTGAGCCTCAACATCTCCCCAAATAGAAACCTTGAGTTGATCTCCAGCTCCTAGCACATAACTTCTACCAATCGCACTAGGGTAGGAACCAAATAAAGTGCCGGGAGAAGAAGAAAATATTTGTTGAGAATATCTTTTAGGAAGGGTATCCGCTTCAAGGGTGCTATCCAGTAAGGAATCCACAGGTCCCAAAAGAAGAGAATCTAAGGCGTTAATCGATTGAGCTGAATCCGCAACAACCGCTTTCGAAGGATTCTGAGCCTCCTGCAACTGAGTAAGAGAATCTATTTGTGTGGTGTAAATCCCTTTGGATTCCTGTTTTTTTGAAAGAGCTATTTTCTCTTGCAAGCTTTGAGCAAATGGGGAAACCACTCCAAAAAGGATAGATAAGAGAAAAATAATTTTTCTCGAAGAAGGTGACATCATACTAATTGCCCTTTTTCAACAAAAAAAGGCTATTCCTTTAAAATTTAGCCATAAAATACAAATGCTACCCTATTCTATAAAGACTTTTCGTGTTTAATTAAATTCCATCACGCATTCAGGGGAATTTTCGCAATAATTTACTAAATTGAGCACCATAACTTATGAATACTAAAGAACTAATCCAGAAAAAACTAGCGGCGGTTGTAGTCTCAACAACGGGAAAAAATATTCTCGAATCCAACTTTTTACAAACTATTTCAGTGGAAGGCTCCTCTGTCATATTGGTTTTAGAAATTCCTGTGGCCTTGAGAAATGAACGACTCGCCTTACAAGAATCTTGTGGAATCGCTTTGCAAGAAGTTGAAGGAGTCGAGAAGGTTGACGTCCAATTCCGCTTTCAGGTACAAGAACAAGCCTCCAAGCCCGCAACAAAACCACAACAAAGCCCTTCAAAAAATATTGAAGCCTTAAAAGATGTCAAAAATATTATTGCTATCGCTTCGGGAAAAGGCGGCGTAGGCAAATCAACCGTAACAGCCAACCTTGCCGCCGCACTAGTAAAAACAGGGGCCACTGTGGGAGTCATGGATTTAGATATCTACGGCCCTTCTATGAATATGATGTTTGGGGTGGATGAATCCCCTCAAATGGATGATAAGAAAAAGCTCTTCCCTGTTATCAAAAATGGCATTCGCATGGTTTCTATGGCTATGTTTACCGATGCCGATTCAGCCGTCATTTGGAGAGGGCCTATGGTCTCTCAGATGGTTCAGAATTTTCTGTCCAATGTCAACTGGGGTGCTTTAGACTATTTACTCCTCGATCTTCCCCCAGGAACAGGTGACATACAACTCACCTTGACGCAAACAGCTCCTCTTACGGGTGCCATTATTGTCACCACCCCTCAGGAAGTCAGCCTTTTAGATGCGAAAAAAGGGCTCAGGATGTTTGAAAAAGTCTCCGTTCCTGTTTTAGGGATTATAGAAAACATGAGTCAATTTATTGCAGACGATGGAAAAGCCTATTACATCTTCCAAAAAGGGGGAGGCTCTCGTATTGCACAGTCTTTAGGCATTCCTTTTTGTGGAGAAATCCCTATTCACCCCGAAGTCTCCCGATGTGGTGATTTAGGAAACCCAATTGTAAATGAATTACCCGAGAATCCCGTCAGCCTTGCTTACACTGAAATTGCAAGTGAGATAAAAAAACGCTTAGTGATTCTCAAAGACAAAGAACAGCATTCACTCTTAACATACGACTTTACTTGGGATTCTATTCCCAAAGTCAACGGGTAAACACGGATATGACAGAAAAAAATAAAATAACACAGGTCATCCTCCCCCAAAAGATTGAAAAGAAGGGGCATTCAACCCTTAAAATAACTTGGCAAGATGGACAAGTCACGGAGTTAAGTGCCTATGCCATGCGAATTAAATGCCCTTGTGCAAAATGTGTGAATGAATGGACAGGTGAACCATTATTAGACATAGCCAGTGTTTCAAAAGACATTATCCCCAATCGAATTTTTTCTGTGGGGCGATATGCCATGGGCGTCCAGTTTAGTGATAACCATGAATCAGGTATTTTTAGTTACGATTATTTAAGAAGTTTAGAAGAAGCAAGTTAAACCCTAACCCTGTGAAGGTGTAAGTGGATTATAGTGAACAGTTATATTTTAGAGACTTAGATCGTTATGATCTCATTCCTCGTGATCAAGAATTAGCACTTCTTAAAAAAGTAGTTACAGGGGATAGAAAAGCCATTCATAAGTTGATTGAAGGCAACTTGCGATTTGTCGTCTCTATTGCAAGAAAGTATCAAGGCCGTGGGCTCTCTCTCCTCGAATTAATTAATGAGGGAAACATTGGCTTAGAAAAAGCAGCAAGGCGATTTGATATTAGCAAAGAGGTTCGATTTATCTCTTACGCTGTTTGGTGGATTCGCCAAACCATTCAAAAAGCACTTTTTGAACAAGTGGGTGCCATGCGTATCCCTCTTAACAAACTCACATTGATCAACAAGTTTAAAAGAGCCTTAGTCAAAAACAATGATGACTTTGATAAAACTATTGCCATGGAAGACTTTGTCAATTATAAACACGATATTATTGAAGTCATGCAAAAGGTTTTAGATGTCTCACTAGATGCCCCCTTTAAATCGGGAAGTTTAGACGGGGACACAGGCTCTCTATTAGACATGCTTGGTAACGAAGGCGATCAAGTTAAAAATAGTGAAACAGAAGAACTCAAAAAAGTAGTCGACTTTGTACTAGGTAAAATGAGTGATACAGAGCAAAAAGTTTTGCGTATGTATTACGGTATTAATTATTCGCGTGAATTTACCCTAGATGAAATTGGAAAAGAACTTGTCCTCACACGAGAACGTGTCCGACAAATCAAAAACAAAGCACTTAATAGGTTACTTAAATCCAAAGACTCTAAAGAGAAGCTCACTCCTTATTCCTCAGGCAAGCAAAAGTTTGGTGAGGAAGAGTAGAGAAGAGGAAAACCTCTTACAAAAAATAAAACTTCAAAATTCAAGCATTAGGCCTGCTCGGCCATAAAAAGAAGGATCCGTTCCTAGCATTTGATAGCCAC
>CAZLBO010000199.1:0-5126 GCA_964557725.1 uncultured Bifidobacteriales bacterium
GCATAGTTAAAAACAGCTCCACTCAAATTTGCTTGTTGAAAAACTGTTTTACATAATTTTGTTTCAAACAAAATAGCCCCCTTTAAATCCGCATTCTTTAAAGCACATTTCGTTAAATCTGCCCTGTTTAACTGAGCTCCCTGTAAATTTGCTTCTTCAAAATTTGCATGACTAAGATTTGCCTTATGTAAATTAGCAATAAACAAGTTTGCTCTTTTTAAATTTGCATGACTAAGATTAACACGCTCCATTTTGGCTTCGCTCAACACAGCTTCTTCCAATTGTGACTCATACAAATCACCCTGCACTAATTCTGCATTTGTAAAATCCGCCTCATCCAATAAGCTTTGGCGTAAATTAACTTCACGCAAATTTGCTCCTTTAAAACAGGCTTTTCGCATATTTACCTGAGACATATTACTATCAAACAAAATGGCTTGATAAAAATTAGCCTGATACCCATTTACTTTCGAAAGATTAGCACCTGTTAAGTTTGCATAGCTAAAATCTGAATTTTTTAACTGGGATTCTCTGAACGTGCTTTGCGTTAAGTTTGCTTCACTTAAATTAATCCCCGAGAGGTTTTGACCCGTCAAATCAATCCCTGCTAAATTGGGAGGAGTTTTACTCTCCTTTCGCCAATTATTCCAATGTTCAAGCTTATTCTCTGTCAAAGCCTCTAAAAGCACGTTTAAATGCTCTTTTTCACCAAAAAAATGGCGCTGATTTTTGTTTAAATTATTCATAAAAATAAAGCTAACTCAATCAAACTACAGTTTAATTTAGTTATTTTCCAATTTAAAGCTAGATTTTTTTAGTAAAACAAAAAATAAAAGAGAACTTTGATTACAGCTTATATAATTCAGAATACTTTTTTTCTAGGTATTCTTTAAAAAAAGCGGCATTTGGTGCCTCTCCTGTCGCCTTTTCAACCAATTCTGTGGGAGACAATTCTCGACCATAAGAGTATATATTCTTTTGCAACCATTCCTTAATCTTTTCAAAAGCCCCCTCTTCAATAAGAGAGTTCATATTCCCTAAATCTGAGGACATTTTTTTAAACAACTGTGCCGAGATAATGTTCCCCAAACTGTAAGTAGGAAAATAACCAAATAAACCGAGACTCCAATGGACATCTTGCATATACCCCTCGCTCACACTTTCAGGTTCAACACCTAGCATTTGCTTCATTTTTTGTTTCCAAAGGTTCTCCAAATCGTCTACTTCAATCTCCCCTGAAAACAAAGCCTTCTCCATATCAAATCTCAATGCGATATGTAAATTATAGGTTAGCTCATCCGCTTCCACCCTTATTAATGAGGGTTCTACCCGATTAACAGAAGCATAAAAGTCATTGAGTCCCACATCACCCAACTGAGTGGAAAACATTTTCTTTAACACCGGAAAGTATCTTTTCCAATAAGGTAAGCTTCTCCCAATTTGATTTTCCCATAATCTTGATTGAGACTCATGAACCCCTAATGAAATAGCCTCGGCCATTGGTGTTCCATAAAATACTTCTTGAAAGCCTTGTTCATACAACCCATGCCCACCTTCATGTATCGTTCCAAATATTCCACTTAACAAATCACGCTCACTGTAACGTGTGGTGAGTCGCACATCTCTTGGCCAAACTCCTTCTGTAAAGGGGTGAGCGGCTTCATCTAGCCTCCCCTTCTCTAAATCAAAAGTCATTTCTTTTAATATTTTCTGATTAAATTTTCTTTGCCCATCCACATCAAATACTTGTGACAACAAAGTACTACTTGGTTGAAATTCAGAGTGAGTTATTTTCTGTAACAAAGGAATGACATCCTTTTGTAATTGATCTAAAATTACTTGAACTTCACTGGTCGTCACATTGGGTTCATATTGATTAAGCATTGCATCATAAGGGGTATTAGGATAACCAATACACTCTGCCTCTTGCCTTCGCAATTCAACAACCTTTTTTAACCAAGGGTTAAACTTTGCTGAATTATTTTCTGCCCTTGCTTCTGCCCAAACTTGTTGTGAAAGAGAGGTTGTTTTGGCAATTTCTTCTGTCAGAGACAAAGGTGTTTTTAATAGTTTTTCTCTATCCCTTTTTACCTCTCGTACATTTGCTCTTTCCTGCACAGAAAGAGAACAGCCCTCTAGTTCCTCTATTAACTCTCCCAACTGTTTTTCACAGTACTTTTCTTGTATCACCATAGAAAGTGCAGAGTTCGCTTGAGCTCGCCCCTCTCCCCCTCCACTTGGCATATTTGTTTCTTGATCCCAACCCAACAACGCTTGCGCCGATCGAAGGGAGTAAATGTTCTTTACTTTGGTAATAAATTGAGAATAATGAGAATTCATAAGATCTTGCTTTTTTAAACCGTGTAAAATAAATATTTTCTATAGGATATGAGTTTTACTTTAAAATTACCAGCCAAAAGCACGATTCACTCTAAATCCCACTTCTATTATGCCCAAAATTAGTTTATTGCAACAAAAGGGAAATGCCCTCGAAACTCCTCGTTTGACTCAGCTCTATGATGACATCAGGCGATCCGCCCACTTAGGTGCTCAAATTATTCTTTTACCTGAGCTTTTTCTACATCCCTACTTCCCTCAAACAGAGGACCCTGTTCACTTTAAATTGGCCCACAATTTAGAAACTCCCGAAATTCTACAATTAAGGGCACTTGCACAGGAACTTAAAGTCGTGATCGTCACCCCCTTTTTTGAAAAACGGGCTCCAGGAGTTTATCACAATTCTGTTACCGTCATCGATGCCAACGGCGACCTATTGGGAACCTACCGAAAAATGCACATCCCCGACGACCCTGGATTTTATGAAAAGTATTACTTTACTCCAGGCGATTTAGGCTACAAATGTTTTGAGTCACAATACGGAAAAATTGGAGTTCTTATCTGTTGGGATCAATGGTTCCCCGAAGCGGCCCGCTTAACCGCTCTTAAAGGGTGCGACTTACTCGTTTACCCTACGGCCATTGGCTGGGACAAAAAGGAACTTGCACCCCTTATAGACTCTCAAAAACTTTTATTAAAAGAAAAACAACTTAATGCTTGGAAGATAATCCAACAAAGCCACGCGATTGCCAATGGAGTTTATCTCGCTGCCATTAACCGAGTCGGAATAGAAAAGGACATCATCTTTTGGGGAAACTCTTTTTTATGTGACCCCTTAGGAGAAATTACACATTTGGGATCGGAGAATAAAGAAGAGTTTATTGTAGGAGAATGTGACTGGAAGGAAATAGAAAGGACACGCCAAACTTGGCCATTTTTTAGAGACCGAAGAATAGACAGTTATGACAACCTTAAACAAAGGCTTGATGATTAATGAAAAAGCCCAAACAATCACTCTACCCCTACCGACTTCCTGCTGAATGGGAGCCCCAAGAATCTACTTGGTTAACATGGCCACAAAATAAAAAGACATGGGGAGCGATTCTTCCTTATGCCGAAAACACTTATCTCGACCTCAGCCATATCATTTTAGAAAAGCAAGATCTGTACATTGTTGTTAACCCCGGAAAGATACCTGATAAACTAGATGAACTCAGCCAAGAGGATCACAACTACACTCTTCACCTTATTCAAAAACCTACAGATGATTGCTGGATAAGAGACTATGGGGGAATCACTGTTTATGATAACCAAGGAGAAAGACGACTCATAGACTGGGAGTTTAACTCTTGGGGGGGAAAGTACCCCCCTTGGGAAAATGACAACAACATCCCTAAAATAATGGAACAAACCCTTCTCCTTGAGAGGGAGCCTGTTCCCATGATTCTTGAAGGCGGCAGTATTGATGTAAATGGTTCTGGCATTCTTTTAACTACAGAGAGTTGCTTACTCAACCCTAATAGAAACCATACCTTATGCAAAGAGCAAATTGAATACTATTTAAAAAGAAAACTAGGAGTAGAAACTATTCTTTGGTTAAGTGGAAAAATAAAAGGAGATGATACAGATGGGCATGTCGACCAATTAGCTCGATTTATTAGCCCTAAAAAAATTGTATGTACTGTATCAGATGACCCTTCTCGCACTCATTATCAAAGCCTTTTAGAAAATTATCAATCCTTAACTTACCAAGCAGAAATGATAGGTCTTGAGGTTTTAAAACTACCTCTACCAAGCCCAATGGTTATCAACAACCTTCATATCCCTGCATCCTACGCCAATTTTATTTTAATTAATGAAGGAATCATTGTCCCTACCTTTGGAGAACCAAATGACAACCATGTCCTCAACTTTTTTGCAGAGCAATTTCCCGAAAGAGAGATCTTTCCCCTTGATGCACGATTCATTAACTATGGACAAGGTGGCTTACACTGTATCTCTATGCAAATCCCCCGTATACTTAAAAACCCTTGAATGTCTATGGTTGAATCATCACCTTGAAACTCTCTCGAACACTTCCCTCAACAGTGACCCAATGAACTCCTAAAGACTGGAAAGGAGGTAATTTTACAAACTGTGTGCCGTTATAATTCTGACTAAAAATCTTTTTTCCATTCAACTGATAAAATGACACCTCTCGCCAATTCTTATCTTGCAAATTCAAAGTCCACTGCCCTTTTGACTTATACAACTTAAAAGAAACAGAGGAAGATTTTTTCTTGTGAACAAAGGAAGGCTTGCCTAGAGTAAGAGGAAGAACAAAGAGAGGCTTATTGCCTTTTATTTTCAAAGTTCGCACAGAGTCTAAACTACCCGTTAATGGGTCTATCATATAAGTGATTAAATTTCCCGTAGTAGACCCTGCAGCATAAAGGTACTTTCCTCCATCATCAATATTAAAACTGCGAACCACAGGTTCTGTGGGGAAAAACCCAATAAGAGAAAGTTGCCCTGTAAGTGAGTCTACTCGGTAGCCCGTCAAAGTATTTTGGCCTCTGTTTGCTACATAAAGAAAGCGGTTATTAGGGGTAAGGTGTATCTCAGAAAGGTTAGTTTTCCCTTTATAGTCCACAGGAAGAGTCGATATGTTTTGCACATTTGTGAGATCTCCTGTTGTGGAGTCCATCAAATAAACACTCACTTGATTACTCAGTTCTTGACCCAGATACATGATATTTTTTGTTTTATGATAAATAAATAATCGAGGGCCAGATTTAGGGGACATTTCA
>CAZLBO010000200.1:0-5116 GCA_964557725.1 uncultured Bifidobacteriales bacterium
GAGCAACTACAAAATAGGTATCGTGGAAGTAAATATCCGAAGCAGGCGATCCTAAAAGAATACCCGTAACTCCTCCCATAAAAAACTCACCGATAACAGCTAATGCAAATAACATAGGCGTACTAAATGTAATAGAACTCTTTCTCAAAGAAGCTAAATAGCAAAAGAGAAAAACAGCAAATGGCACGGAAATTAACAGTGTGGTAATACTAAAGGGAAGCGCTAATCCAGGATCGGTACCACTAATAAATTGATGATGTGCCCAAACCACAAAGCTGAGAACTCCAGCGATAATCACAGAATAAACAATGGCTCGATAACCAAATAAGGTCTTTCTCGAAAAAGCAGGTAAAATTTCTGAAACAATCCCTAAACCTGGTAATAAAATAACATACACTTCTGGATGTCCAAAAAACCAAAAGAGGTGCTGCCAAAGAACAGGGTCTCCTCCAGCCGCAGGCACAAAAAAGCCTGTGCCTAACATTCTATCAAAGAGAAGCATGATAGCTCCTGCTACCAATGGGCCAACAGAGAACATAAATAAAAGGTTAGCAATGACTTGCATCCACAACATCATGGGCATCCGCCAAATATTCATTCCTTTAGCACGCATATTAATAATAGTGGTTAAGAAGTTAATCCCCCCCATCAACATGGAAACAAACTCCAGTGCCACGGCAATCAGCCATAAATGACCACCCCATTCGACCCCAGAAAACTCACTACTCCCCGAAAGAGGAGGATACATTGTCCAGCCTCCAGAGGCAGAACCACCCTCTACAAAAAAGGATAGAATAATCAAAAGTGTACTCACTAAAAAGACCCAATAAGAGGCCATATTCAGCTTGGGAAATGCCATGTCATCTGCACCCACCATCAGCGGGATTAAGAAGTTACCAAAAGCTCCTAATAGAATAGGCATGGCGACCCAGAAAATCATGACAGAACCATGCATGGTGATAAAAGAATTGTATTCCCCTGCCCCTAAAGAGCCAAATAAAGGAATATGTTCTCCTGGCCAAGCCAATTGATGTCGAAACACATAGGCCAAAAAACCGCCAATAACGGCCATTAAAAGCCCAGTCACTAAATACTGACGTGATATGTACTTATGATCTGTTGAAAAAATGTACTTACTGATAAAACCTTGTTGGTGCTCACTCATTCTTTATTCCCTACCATTCCTCTTCAGTACTTTGCTCACTTACCCACTTTTGGTAAGCTTCTTTTTCATATACTTTTAATACACCCATCATTTTGGTGTGTCCGACTCCACAAATTTCTGCACAAGCAATAGGATACGTCCCTGCTTTTGTCGCTTTAAACCAACCTTTAATAATTCGCCCAGGAATAGCATCTTGCTTTAAGCGTAAAACAGGAACCCAAAAACTGTGCATCACATCTTTTGCGCCTAAGTTAAACTGAACCACCGTATTTACAGGAACGTGCAAAACAGAAGCTATTTCCTTTAAATCATCATCCGTTCCCATTTTATTATCTACACCGGGTAAATCAAAATCCCAATCAAATTGCTTCGCCGTTATATTGACAACTATTCCTGGAGTAGGTAATTCTTGTTTAATATGGTGCCAAACATGATGCCCTTTGCCTTCAATCACTAAATCAAGGACAAAAACCAACATTACGGGAATTAATACCCATTTCAATTGAAACCAAGTATGGCCACGGTGATAAGCCGCTTTTTGATTTTTCTTTTTTTTACTGGCTAAAATGAAGTAGATAAAAAGTACTTCGACCAACACAAACCAAGCCCCAACCAGATAATAGATAAACCTGATGAGAGAATCCATCTCCTCCCCGTAGGAAGCGATATTTTCGGGAAACCAATCTAGCATATAGTCCTCTCTACTCCTTCACAAATAAGTGCCACTGGATAATTCGTGTTAGAAAAAGCTAATTTTTTGCTTTTCTGTCAATTTTATTCAGAAAATTGACAATTCTTTTCTTTTCTAATCCCTTTTATTCAAAATATTCGACTAAATATTGCCAATTTGTCCGTTTCACCCCAAACAAAAGAATTTGCCAAACTTGCATAATTTTATCAAAACAAGTAACTTGTTTTCCACAAAGGGTATTTTAACATCTTAAAGGAGCTCAAAATATGAGAACACTTTCACCTATTAAAGCCATTCTCTTAACAGCCTGTTTTGTTAGTCTTGGCACTAGCGGAGCAATTACAGGAACAGTTAAATTTGAAGGCAAAGCCCCCAAATTAAAAGAAATCAATATGGATAAAGACGCTATTTGCAAAGGAAAGCATACTAAGCCTCTTATTTCCGAAGCTTTAGTTTTAGGCGAAGGCAATACCCTTGCTAATGTCATCGTAAAAGTAACTTCAACGGTTAAAGGAAAGCATGCCGCACCTAAAACACCTGTGGTTCTTACTCAAAAAGGCTGTCAATACTCACCCCACGTTGTTGGCGTGATGGCGAATCAAGAAATTGAATTCCTTAATCCTGACGGCACCATGCACAATGTTCACGCAATGCCCAAAGTAAACAAAGGCTTCAATCTCAGTATGCCTAAGTTTAAAAAGAAAGCCGTCAAAAAATTCAAAAAAGCGGAAGATGCATTTGCTATAAAGTGTGATGTTCACCCTTGGATGAAGTCTTATGTTCAAGTTTTCTCTCACCCCTACTTTTCTGTTTCTGCAAAAGACGGAAAGTACACGATTGAGAACCTTGCCGATGGAGATTATGAAATTGAAGCTTGGCATGAAAAGATGGGAACGCAAAAAGCTAAGGTTTCTGTTAAAGACGGAAAAGCGACAAGCGATTTCGTTTTTGCAAGAAAATAAACTCTCTCCTCTTCACTTTAAAAAGGCACTCAAAACAGAGTGCTTTTTTTTTGTGCCAAATTTCGCTAAATTCAAAAGATTTTAATTCCGTCAAAGTGACATTAAAAAAAGATCAATAAATCCCTTTGACTAGACCACCATATAATGTATTTCTTACTCTCAAAAACCACAATATCTAGGGGCAGGGATGAAATTCGAAAGACAATTTACCAAAGCAAATGTAAATGTATTTGACACCATGACTTACGAATGGCGTCAGTCAACTATTAAAAATGAAGACGGAAGTGCCGCTTCACGATCCATTGATGTAGAGGTTCCAAAGTCCTGGTCACAACTAGCCACCGACATTCTCGCACAAAAATACTTAAGACAATCAGGTATCCCACAGATCGATGAAAAAGGGAAAGCCCTCAAAGATAAAAAGGGGAAGCCTGTTTTAGGTGCCGAAAAAAGTGTCAAACAAGCCGTGGATCGCCTAGCAGGCTGCTGGAAACATTGGGGACAAGAACACGGCTATTTTAGCACAAAAAATGATGCCCAAGTATTCTATGATGAAGTCTCCTATATGCTTCTCAATCAAATGTGTGCTCCTAACTCTCCTCAGTGGTTTAATACAGGTCTTGCTTATAAATACGGAATTAAAGGACAAGAGCAAGGGCACTGGTATGTTGACCCAAAAACAAAGGTATTAACTCCTGCAACAGATGCATTTACACACCCACAGCCCCATGCCTGCTTTATTCAATCTATCGAAGATGATTTGATGGGTGAGGGTGGTGTTTACAGTTTACTCGCCAGAGAAGGGCGTATTTTTAAATTTGGTTCAGGGACAGGGACAAATTTTAGCTCCGTCCGTGGAGAGGGAGAGCCTTTGAGCAGTGGTGGTTACTCCTCTGGCTTAATGTCTTTTCTCAAAATTTTTGATAGAGCTGCTGGTGCCATTAAATCTGGTGGAACCACTCGAAGAGCAGCCAAAATGGTTTGCCTCGATTTAGATCACCCTGAAATTGAAAAATTTATTACTTGGAAAGCCCAAGAAGAAAAGAAAGTCGGCGCCTTAGCCGCTGGTAGCCGTATTATCAAACGTGAATTTAATAAGTTACTCAAAGAAATGGAGAGTTGCGAAGACCTCAACTCCCCTACTGACGCTATTTTAGAACGAGTACAAAACTGTATAGAGTTAGGCTTACCAGAATCGTTGATTCAAAGAGCCTTACAACTAGCCTCTCAAGGTGTTTTTGAATATGAAATTGATGAAATCTCGACTCAATTTGAAGGTAATGGTTATGAAACTGTAAGTGGACAGAACTCCAATAACTCCGTACGTATCCCCCATGAATTTATGAGTCTTGTTCAAGGCGATGGAGACTGGAACCTCACCCGAAGAGTAGATGGAAAAGTATTTAAAACTCTAAAAGCTAGAGAATTATGGGATAAAATAACCTTAGCAGCTTGGGAATGTGCAGACCCTGGTGTTCAATTTAACGATACGATTAATGATTGGCATACATGCCCGGCAGGTGGCCCCATTCGTGGTTCTAACCCCTGTTCAGAATATATGTTTCTCGATGACACCGCTTGTAACCTCGCTAGCTTAAACTTGGATAAATTTTTAAATGAAGATGGAACGTTTGACATAGAAAAATACAAACATGGCATTCGTCTTTGGACAACTGTGTTAGAAATATCCGTAACTATGGCTCAATTCCCCTCAAGTGTGATTGCACAAAAATCATTTGACTACCGAACCCTTGGCCTCGGTTATGCCAATCTTGGCTGTATTATGATGAAAATGGGGATGGCTTACGACAGTGCAGAAGCCGCAGGACTCACAGGAGCCCTCACTGCCATTCTCACAGGAGTTTCATACGCTACTTCAGCAGAGATGGCTAAAGAACTCGGGGCATTTGAAAAATACCCTGAAAATAAAGAGTCTATGTTACGAGTCATTCGAAACCACCGACGTGCGGCCTACGCTGCCCCAAGTTCTGAATATGAAGATATTGCTATTTTGCCCATTGCTTTAAGTGATAATTGTGCACCCGATTTATTAGTCGCTGCAAAAGAGGCTTGGGATAATGCGCTAAAGTTAGGAGAAAAATACGGCTACCGCAACGCACAAACTACTGTGATTGCTCCTACGGGGACCATTGGCTTATTAATGGACTGTGATACAACAGGAATTGAGCCCGATTTTTCTTTGGTTAAATTTAAAAAGCTTTCTGGAGGGGGTTATTTTAAAATCATCAATCAATCTATCAGACCTGCTCTCAAAGCATTAGGCTATCCCGAGGATCA
>CAZLBO010000201.1:0-5115 GCA_964557725.1 uncultured Bifidobacteriales bacterium
GGGGTAACGTGTATTAGGGCTTGAAGCCATAATAAAGATTCGTTTGGAAATACCCACTTGTGGAGCGGCAATACCGACGCCTTCATGATCAAAGCAAGCTTGAATAAGGTCATCAATAAATAGTTGAAAAGTTGGGTTTTGGATGTCTGTAACAGGCTGCGCCACTTCAGAAAGAATTTTGTCCCCTTTTATTTTTAACTCTAGTTTTGCCATTTTTTTTCTCCCTACTTTCTTCTATAATAATTTTCTTCCTTAAGTGGGGCATCTATTATTTAGTGTTTCATGTTAATTCATGAGATTAATAGAGGTATTACTTTAATTTTTAAGTTAAAATAAACCTATCTCGATGATTAAAAGTGTTAAAAATAAACTCTTAGCTGGCTTTCTCTTTTTTGCCATCTTTCCTATTCTATTATTAGGAGGCATTGCATACATCAATTTTGAAACGGCCTTAAAAAAGCAGGTGGTGAGTAATTTAGGTGCAATTGCAGAGAATAAAGCCACGTTGATACAGCAGATTTTTGAAGAGAAGGTAAAGCAGATTGAGACTGTGACTTTAAGCCCTCAAATAAAAAGCTTGTTAGATTCAATGGAGAGTGTCAATAGCCTTACAAGTGCTTCTACAATAGAAAATGTAGAACTTGAGTTTTTAAGAAAAATAAAAACCAAAATGAACTTTAAAGACCTTTGTTTGGTTTCATCAGAAGGAAGGGTATTATTACATACTGATACTAACTATGAATTAGGTAAGATAGTAGATGATCGTAGCTCTATGGATAAAGTATTTGAGAACTCAAAAAAGAAATCAAATTATGTTTCGGGGTACAAGTATAACTCTGTTACAAAAAAAACGACACTTGCCATCGTCTTTCCAATTTTGAATAAAAATAAAATCAATGGAACGATTGTCGCTCATTTTGGAATAGAAAAGTTAGTTGAATTGGGAACAAAAAAAATAGAACTGGGTCAAACAGGTGAAGTTATTATCGCTTTTACTTCAAAGGACTCTCTTCATTATATCACTTCACATAAGCAACAACGAAAAAGAAATACTCAAAACTGTCCACTTCAAAAAGCAATTGCAGGGGAAAAGGTGCTCACTTCTTATTGGGATTATCGAGGGGTTAAGGTTTTAAGTGCTTATAGGGTTTTGCCTGATTTGAATATAGGAATTGTAGTAAAAATTGATAAACGTGAGGCATTAGCACCACTTTATGAGCAACGATGGTTATTTCTGATTACTTTAATATCGGTAATACTGATTGTTCTTTTTGCGACATCATTCTCTTATTCTATCTCCCGACCTATTACAGAGTTGACTCGTGTATCAGATGAAATGGGGAATGGAAATTTAAGTATTAGAACAAAAATTGTGGAAGAGGGGGAAATTGGGAAATTAGGGAAATCATTTAATACAATGGCTCAAAATACTCAAGATTTACTTCAAGAGTTAAAGGCTATTATGTATAGTGCTTCTCATGATCTACAAGCCCCTCTTAAGACTATTTCGGGACTCGCAACAATGCTGGAGGATGAGCTAGAGGAGTTAGAACAAGAAGAAGTGATAGATATGATTCAAAGGATTCAAAAAAATTCTGATAAACTTTCGCAGTTAATCATTGATCTTATTGATGTGAATCGCTCTGATCAAAATGATTTTATTCAAGAGCCTGTTGATTTTGAGAATATTGTACTTGGGATTAGTGAACAGCTAAAAGAAATAAAGGATAAGAATAACGTTTCAATGAGTTTTACTTTTACTCATGAAGCCCCTTTCTTATCTCATTCTTTGCGTTTTTCTCAGATTTTATCCAATTTAATCTCAAATGGTATTAAGTACTCTGATCCTCAAAAAATGAAACGTTATGTACATGTGCATACAGAAGTATTAAGTGAGTTCGAGTTTCTTTTAGAGGTCTCAGATAATGGAAGAGGAATCCCAATGGAATCGCGGGAAAAAATGTTTACCATGTTTTATCGAGCACATACAGATGTGGCATTTGGATCGGGGCTAGGGTTGTATCTTGTTAAAAAACATGTAAATAATTTAAATGGATCCATGACTTTTAAGTCAAGTGAATTAGGAACTGTTTTTACTATGATATTTCCTATTGTTAAGGAAGAAGAACAGTTAAAAAAAGAGTCTGTCAAAAAGGCCTAATAAAATGGGCTTTTAGTTTTGACCGCAATAAAGAGAAAAAGTATATTGCGCCACATGAAGAAAGAAAAAACTACCCCCAAAAAAAACAAATCAGATAAAAGTTATTGGCAGCTGGGTGCTGTTAAAAGTAAAGGCCGTGAGATTTCAGAAAAAGAGAGAGATGCTTTTGATACAAAGGTACGTGAATTAATACGTGCTAAATCGAAAAAAGTATAAGCTTTTAGAGCTTTTTTAGTATCACTAAAGACCTTTTTTGTGTGGTGTGGGGGAGTGTATAGAAATCTTCTTTTTCTAATACAAACTCATCGGACTTAAACTTTTCAAGTTCTTCTTGAACGGAAGGGCCTTTCATAAAAAACATTTTGCCATTCTTTGGCAAAACACCTGAAATTCTAGGTAAAGTATCTTCTATAGAACTAAATGCCCTACAAATACATCCCTTAATAGGAGTGGTAAAGCTGGCAGAAGTTACTTTGTGGGGAAATATTTCCACATTTTTTAAGGCAAGATCTTTAACGACATGTTGTAAGAATTCGACTCGTCTCGGTCTGGGTTCCGCAAGTATAAATTGAATATGGGGGAGTTGTATGGCAAGTACAATTCCAGGTAAACCTGCTCCTGTTCCCACATCTAATAGGGGAGAAGGCCAATCTTTAATGAGATGTACAGGAAGCCATAAACAGTCGACATAATGCCGTTCGACCATAGAAGTAAAAGAGTGGAGCCGAGTCAAATCACTGTCATGGTTCCATTCTCGCAAGAGAGTGTGGTATCTCCATAAGCTTCCTCGATGGACGGGGTCTATGGGGACTTCGTAATACTTAAGGTATCGACCTAGCATTTTAGAAGAAGGAGTTCCTCTTAAGGGTTCTCCATCTGTTCCAATATTTAATCGTTTACTTGGAACTCTCGTTTTATATTCTGTTTTAGGTCTTAGATCTTGGTTATTTTTATTTCGTTTATTCATCAGGCTGAAATATAGCATCCTTCATAATGATCTCTTTAATCTTATTTCTCCAAGCCACTGCTTTCTTCACATTTTTCCCCCCAGAGGAGATTGCCACTGACATTTCATCTTTTTTGAAAATAGCAGGAGAAATGAAATCGCATAATTCAGGGTTATCGGCAACGTTAATTAAACTGTTTTGTGCTTTGGCATCTTGGTGGATTTGCTGATTAGTCTGTTTGTTATTGGTACAAGCGTAGATCACTTGAAACCCTTGTAAATCTTTAGCTTCGTAGGGTTTTTGGATGCATTTATAATTTGACTCATTAATTTCGGGTTTAAATTCTTGAGCAATAAGAGTGATGTTATCCGTAAATTGAGAAATGGCTAAGAGCTTGTGGAGAGCAACACCCCCTCCGCCAATCATGACAATTGACATTTTAGAAATGTTGAGATTAATGGGGAGGTAGATGGAAGTCACTATAAATAATACTCCAAAAAGAGTTCCTTTCCTTTTAGGAATTGGTGAATTTTTTCTACAGACTCTTTAATACTCTTTTCTGCTGTTAAGGTAATATCTGGGGTATAGCTTTCAAATCGATTTTCACCCACATTAACGACTAATATTTCATTGGGAGCATTTAATAGCTGTAGGGTTTTAATATCAAATCGGTCTAAATCGGGGATGGTGGTAATAAAGATAAGACCCGAATCGGTGAGGATGCGTGCCAATTCACCCATTCGTCGAATTTGTTCATCACGCTCTGTATCCGATAGATTGATGTCCGAAGCCATGCCCTCTAATAAAGTGCTAATCCCTAAATAATATGTATTGTATTTCTTTTTAAACAAGCTCTGCTCTAAAGCCTTGGCAAGAATTTGTAGCTGAGTTGAATCATCTCCTGTCACTAGAATAAATTTAGGTTTATGTTGGTAAACTGCCGCTCTTTGTGCAGGTTTGATTTCACTATGTGCCCAAGAGATTTCCCTATTTTTAATGTGCTCAGTCAATGTAGATTCATCATCAGGTAAGCTATCTAAAACAATTCCTCCTCCTGCAATTTCATAATTATCGACAATAACAAATCGACCTGTGTTTTCGAGCTCAGAGGAGAGGTCAAAAGCAATGGGTTTGGGGGTTTCTAAAATAACTTCGGCCACATCATGTCGGTTGACTTGCTGTTTATCTTTTTGGTTAGTCAGGTTTGAAGCATCTAAGACATTAGGGATGTCTACGAGTATGACAGGGCAACGTTTGGAACCAATTTTTATTTTATAAGACTTTCCCTTGAGCATGGGTGATTTTGCCATCCAGAATAAGTTGGCTTTTAAGCGTGAACTTACTTTAACGGTCGTGTCTTTTTGCTTAACCATTAATTCACCAGGGCGTATGTAAATTTGTGAAGTGAGCGTAAAACCAGGGGCTTGGCCTGAAATTGCTTCTGTTTGTTCCGATCGGTTAAACCCTTCAATGGATTTAATCACAGAGGTTTTTCGAGAGGGAAGAAAAAGGACAGAGTCTCCGATTTTAACAGTACCAGTATCAATTGTTCCTACCACAATACGACGGTCATCCCCTGTTTCAGTAAATTTGTAAATATCTTGAACGGGCATGCGAAAAGGGAGCTGAGATTTATCATCTTGCTTGTTAAAAGCATCAATTTGTCCGAGTACAGTGTTTCCTTTGTACCAAGGCATATGGGAAGAAATACGGGCAATATTATCTCCTTCTAAGGCACTAATAGGCACATAGGTAATGGGCTTAACCCCTAATTCACTTAAGAAAGCGGTGTAATCAAAGCTGATCTGATCAAAAACTTTTTGGTCATAATCAATTAAGTCCATTTTGTTGACCAAGACAACGACTTGTTTAATACCTAACATAGATAGCATATGACCATGGCGCTTGGAGTTCTCTTGTATGCCTTCATTTGCATCAATAACTAAAAGTGCGGCTTCTGCTCGGGCAGCCCCCGAAATCATATTTTTTAAAAACTCAATGTGCCCT